>NZ_JAUBTS010000013.1:0-118914 GCF_036705105.1 Microcoleus sp. B9-D4 | reverse complement strand
TGAAGTTGGGTTTGTAATTGTTCCTGTTGGGTTTGAGATTGTTTAAGGTCGGTTTGGGTTTGTTGAAGTTGGGTTTGTAATTGTTCCTGTTGGGTTTGAGATTGTTTAAGGTCGGTTTGGGTTTGTTGAAGTTGGGTTTGGAGTTGTTCCTGTTGGGTTTGAGATTGTTCTAATTCTACTAATATTTGATCCCGTTGAGATTCTAACTCAGCTAAATTCTCTGCTTTTTGTTGCAGTTGATCTTGGGTTGGTTCCAACGTTCCCAACGCTTCTTGGTAGTGTAACTGTAAAGTTTCTAACTCCTGTTGGGTTTCCTGAAGCAATTGAGATGTTGGGGATAGGGATTGAACGGGAAGCAGCCCATCCTCAGTTCTAACAGTCTGACGCACATAGAACGCTTCTCCCCAAGCGGGATGGTAGGGAGTCTCTTCTGCTACACGCTGGAATTGGTAGTCGGTGAGGAACAGATCGACTTGTTCCGCTAAAGCCCCGCCTTTAAACAGTTCTTGATAATGAACTGTGGTGTAAATGGCATCTAGGGTGTTGAGGAGTTGGGTAGCGCCTTCTAAGGCGAGGAGTTCAGCACCTTGGATATCGAGAATCAGAATATTAAAGTCTGTAGTAGAGAGATGCAGTTCTTGCAGGAGAGTATCCAGGGTGCGGGAAGGGAGGGTGAGTTGTTGCGTTTCTTTAATATTGGGGTAAATTTTGCTGTACTGTTGCCAGGGTAGGATGGAGCTGGTAGACTCTAGGGAAGCCAGATGCAGGGTCACGGTGTCGTTGTGGTTGGCAATGGCAGCTTGAACGACTTGGATATTGGGGCGATCGGCAAAATTCTCCTGCAATCTTTCAACAGCAGTGGGGTTGGCATCGATGAGTAGGGTTTTAATGGTATTGGGGAGGTTGAGGCGTTTGAGGGTTTTGTGATCGTAAGCGCCTATGGAGATAATACCGCGTGGGGTGATGTTGTGGTGTTGGCAGAGGTCGGGAAAGTTGAGTTTCATGGAGGGGGTTGCTTGAGGTCTAACGATTTGAGTTTCCATTGTATCAGGTAGTAGAATTGAATCAACGGAAACCATTAATAAATTATCCTAAGCTGTTAAGCATCTAAATAGGGTATAATGGAAAACCAAGTTTAGAAAAATCAATCAAAAGATGCCTTCTAAAAATCATTTAAATTAAAAGCAAGTAAAGAAACTACAGAAAAGATTAAAAGAGGAAGAAAATGGACAAATCAGAGAAAGAATCTTAATTCTATTATTGCTAAATGATGGTAAAAAGCAAAGTGAAATTGCTAAATTTTTGGCCTGTTCCTTAAACAAAGTATGTTATTGGTGTGTACATGGAGACCCGGACAAATTAGAAAGCCTGAAAGATGAAAGAATGAAAGGAAATTATAGAAAAGCTACAGATAAATATATAGAGATATTATTAGAAACAGTAGAAAAAGAACCGGAAGAATTAGGATATGAATTTGGGAGATGGACATTAGTGTAAAAAAGGAAAGAGAAAACAGATTAGAGGAGACAGGAGAAAAGGAAGAGTTAATGTGATGGGAGGATTGAGATACTCGGATAAAAAAAGATTTGTAGAATTTCTGGATAAAGGGAATGCAGATAATTTTTATCAAGTGTTAAAAAGTTTTTATCAACAGCTAATTTATGAATGGGTATTAGCGGGAAATCAAGCAGAAGAATTTGCCGAAAAAGGAGCCAAGATCCTTATTATTCTTGACAATGCAAGTTTTCACAAAAAAGAAGAATACCTGGAAAAAATTAAAGTAGAAATGCCAAATATCTATTTAGAATTTCTTCCAGAATATAGTCCAGATTATAATTTAATTGAATTAGTCTGGCATTCAGCTAAGGAATATATTGCTCATCGACTCTTTAAATCAGTTGATGAGCTAGAGTGTTTATTACATCAGCTTTTAAATGAAGGACAGTTATCTATTAAATGGGGACATAAACTTAAAAACAAAGGTAATGCTATAATCACAGTTTAAATACACAACAGCTTAGGATTTATATTTATTAACATTGAGTTCTATGGTTTTCTGATAGGTGGCTAGGGCTTCATCCCATCGGTTGAGGGCTTCCAGGGCTTTCCCTAATCCCCAGAATACTTGGGGTTCGGTGAGGTGTAGTGCGATCGCTGTATTGTAGGATGCGATCGCGTCTTGCCACTCTTCCTGCTGGGCTAAAACCTGTCCCAGGTAAAAATATGACCATTTAGCAGTGGGATTGACCGCTATGGCTTGGCGGAAAGCGGTAACTGCTGCATCCCAACGCCCTAACTGGTGCAGTGTTTCCCTTAGTTTTTGGTAAGTCCAATAGAAGTTAGGGTGCGACTGTATTGCTTTTTGATAAGCGATTAAGGCTTCTTCTAAACATCCCACTCGCCGCCATTGGTTGGCTTGTTGAAAACTGCTGTTCATGAATCAGTGCTAAATTGTTTGCATTTTCGTCAGTTGGGTGATATGATACCATTGGCGGCGGTTGCGGGCCTATATCTGGACTGGTAAGTCTGTTATGAGGAGTGGTGAGGGGATGAGTGCGGGTGAGTTGCTGAAGCAGGCGAATCAGTTGAAACGGTCTGGGAGGTTGGATGAGGCCATCGCGCTTTATCGAAAAGCTATTGAGTTAAATCCTGATTTTGGTTGGACTTATTACTACTTGGCCGAAGCTTTAGCTGAAAAAAAGGTCATTAATCAAGCTATAGTGCAATTAAATATAGCTTTAAAAATTCATCCTAGTAATTATTTATTTAAGGCTTTGGAAAAAAAACTTATAAGTCAATTAAGCAGCATTCCATCAGGTAAAAATTTCCCTAACTGTGCTATTAGAGATGTCAAATATAATGAAACAACAATGAAAAAATCAGAATGCTTTTCAAGTGTTTATACTCACGCAAAAAAATCATTGATTCTTCTCTTACCTTTGCTGACCATAATGGCAAGCTACGAATGCTGGAGATAGGAGGTTCTATAAGTTCTAATGCCCAAAAACAGTTTCCTGAATTTGATTATTATAATTGCGATTTAATTGATAGTGATAGTTTACCAACTATAGTATCTGATATTACTGATGCTTCAAATATAGAGTCATCATATTTTGATTTTATTTTTTCAAATAACACTTTTGAACATATTAATCGTCCTTGGCTGGCAGCTCAAGAAATTTGTCGAATTCTGAAATTAGGTGGTATTTGTTATATTTCAACTGTATTTTCTTGGAGATATCATCCTGTTCCAATTGATTATTGGAGATATTCTCCTGATTGCCTAACTTTCTTGTTTAATAGTTTGGAAAAGATAGATGCCAATTTTAACAGTTTCTACAGAAGAAAAGATATTAAAGGATTTTGGCCAAACAAATTAGATGAATGTCCTGTTGATGATTTAGGAGGTTGGAGGGAGAACTGGGTTGTTTATTTTGCTGGTAAAAAGAATTAAAATTTTTCCGTAATAGCTATTTATTTTTGTCGAGTTATAAAACATCTAAATATGATCGATATTATCAAAAGAGCTAATCAATTTAAACGGAAAGGTTACTTACAGGAAGCCATCAATGAATATGGAAAAATCATAAAATATAATCCATATTTTTATACTGCTCACTATGAAATGGGTATAGCCTTAGCTAAACATGGTAAATTAGACGATGCAATTAAGCAATTACAACTAGCTATTAAAATCAACCCCAACTCTGCTTTATCACACTATTATTTAGGGGAATTTTTCCTTACCAAAAGTGACTTAACAGGTGCAATTGAGTCTTATGATAGAGCCATCAAAGTTAATCCTAATGTTTATCGATTTTATGAAGGTTTAGCTAGAGCTTTGGCTAAAACAGGAAATGTAAAAAGAGCTAGAGATACTTATCAGCAGGCTGTGAAGTTAAAGCCTGATTTGCTAATCCGAATTAGTGATATTAATTTGTGGGTTAATCAATCCCTAAGTCAATCTTCTCAAGTTCAGTATTTGCCTTTGATTTTTGGTGACATTGAATCAGCAAAAACAGTTTTAGGTATTGAAAAAGCTGATGACTGGGTTGAAATTTATTCGAGAGCTATTGAATCACAACTGATTAAATATATTCCGAATACAAAAAACAATGGATTGCCTAGTTATGATTCACTTGTTGCTCATTATTCCAGTGACGGAGAAAAAATTATTATCAGTAGTGAGGGTCACAAAGAACAACGAGTTTGCCTAATTAGGGATGAGTCTGGCAATGGGAATCATTTGGTTCAATCACAACTGAATCAAATGCCTATTTTTCAAGATGGGCTTAATAATAGAGGCAAACTCAGATTTGATAATGTTCGTCAAACTTTGCTTAAAAGTTGTGGTAATTTAGCCATTAATAAACCTCAAATTACTTGGTTCACAGTGTTTAGTCTTGGAATTGAATACAATCATGATAAACAACTGCCTCATGGTGCAGTTTTTAGAGCGGAAGTTAATAATTTCCCAGGGTTTTATGGTACTTTTATTGGTAATGACAAGGGTTTATATTATTTAGCAATCAATTGTCGTAGTGAAAATAAAAATTTTCATAGTATAAAAGAAACTAAAATTATGACAGGTAAAATTTACTTATTGACTGCTACTTGGGATGGTATAGGAGATAGATTTACTCTCAGAATTAATGGTTGTGTGGTGGGAGAAATTAATAATGTTGTACATACAGAAGATTTTAATCATGGCTTAATTGGTATTGGTGCAGATACCAATAATAACCACAACTTTAATGGCGATTTTTATGAACTACTTGTATATAAGTCAGTTTTACAATTAGATGATATTGTTGCAGTTGAAAAGCACCTATGCCAAAAGTGGGGTATAGAACATCCTATATTTAAAATTGATATTTTGTCTTCTCAAATTACAGAAAATCCTAATTTTTCTTGGCATTACTATTATTTGGGTGAATATTTTGCTAAACTAGGCTATTTTGGTAAGGCTATC
The DNA here is from genome assembly GCF_036705105.1 of Microcoleus sp. B9-D4. Taxonomy (NCBI): domain Bacteria; kingdom Bacillati; phylum Cyanobacteriota; class Cyanophyceae; order Oscillatoriales; family Microcoleaceae; genus Microcoleus; species Microcoleus sp. B9-D4. Next base: position 113,942 of record NZ_JAUBTS010000013.1, on the reverse strand, counting down.
GAAAACTATAATTTAGCATTTACGTTAAATCCTGAATCTAGCTTAATGAGGTATAAGTATGGGAATTTTATAGCTGAATATTTTAATCCAGAAGATGCTGTTGAATGGTTGGAATCAGCAGTGAATAAATCTGCCAATACTCCGGTTTCGTGTTATGTAAATCTCGCTGATATTTTAGAAAAAATAGGCAGACTTGATGAAGCGATTTATTGCTATCAAAAAATACTATCCTTAAATATTACACAAAATCCCTCCCTTTATTTTAAGAAAATAGATGACTTAAAATCTAAAAAAGATCAGAGTCTATTTTTGAAAATCAAGACTGAAATTATTACTTATTCTAATCAAATGTTGTCAGCCGGCACATCTAATGAATTAAAAAACAAAATAGAAGAAAATATAGACGGCAGGTGTTGTCATCATAAAGTAATTGTTTTAAAATTTATAAGAGATTTTTTTGCCAACAGAATTAAGCGATATTTAGAAATTGGAGTTCATAATGGTACTTCCATGAGTTATGTACTAAATTCCAATATTCCAATTGTGGCTATTGGAGTAGATTTGTTTGAGGATACCTACGGATATTATCAGCAACATGATCACATTAATATAAAACAAACTAAAAACAATATTAAAAAAAATAACCCCTACAATTACCAGTTCACCTTGATCAAAGGTAATGCTTGGGATACCAACACATTTGATCAAGTTGAACAGACTTTGCAAGGAGAACCAGTAGAACTATTATTTATTGATGGAGACCACTCTTATGAAGGTGTCAAAAAAGATTTTACCATTTATTCCCCTTTAGTAACTTCAGGAGGTTTGATAGTCTTAGATGATTATGAACCCCGGTATCCTGGTATTTTAAAATTTGTAGCTGAAATTGATTGGAATCAGTACATTGTGTTAGGAATTTTTCAGGAAAATGAGTTAATTTTGCAAAAGAAGTAAATCTGATTTTCACGACTTAACTACATAACAAGGAGTCATACAAAAAGGGAACTTATAAATTTTTACTCCTATGTCCTGAAAATAGTCATCAATGGCTTTTGTTTCTCCAGGAAACACGGAATAATCATCAAGAATCAAAATTCCACCGCTCACAATTCTAGGGAATAAATGTTCTAAAATTGTCACTGCCGGCTCATAAATATCAGTATCTAAATTGAGCAAAGAAATCTTTAACTCTGGATGCTTTTCTACATAACCAGGAACAGTATCTAAAATATTACCTGCGATTAACTCCACATTTTTGTCAACTCCCTTATTTTCCAAAACTGCCATTAACTGCTCCGTCGCAATACTTTGTTCTCCGGCAGCCTCCACAAACTTTTTTCGTGGCTCGATATCCGCAGCAAAATTTGTTTCTGGAAAGGGGCCAAACATATCAAAGCCAATAATTTTTTTAGAGTAAGCACTTCCCAGTAAATCTCTAAACATAGCAAACCGTGCCAGAGATGTTCCCTTGAACACTCCACATTCAACAATTGCACCGGGTAAATTTTCTACTTGTTTATAAAGTTCATAGTGGGCGATTAATTTTCCGATTCTAGTAGGATTACAAGAAAGGTAAAAATCGTTCTCGTATTCAAAAGCATTGTTAAAATTCGGTAGTTGAATCATAATTAAGCAAAGTGTTTTTAGAAATTGATATGGATGTGGATCAAAGCTATGTTAACATTAGCTATCTTAACATTTATTGTGAAAAATATTCAAGCCGTTCTAAAGAAATCCAAAAACCCTCCCCGTCGTTTTTATGACCTTGCCAAATTTCAGGAATAAAAGAAGCATTGGGAGCAACACTGTTCAAAGTCTGGAATAATGAATAAAAATCCATTTCTCCATCTCCAATCTGTAAACCTTCCCCGTCAGTGCCTTCTGCATCAGCTATATGCAAATGAGCTACATAATCGCCGACTTGTTCAATAAACTTTCTAAATGACCAACCTCCATAATTACAAGCAAGTTGAGAGTGGGAGACATCTAAACAAACACGATATTTGTACTGATGACAGAATTCAACTATTTCTTGGGGTTCTACAAAAATATTATGATATCTTTGCCCGCCAAAATGCCAGGGAAAAGGTGGCATGGTTTGAGGAATTATTTCCACCCCCGATAAATGTAGTTGCGATAAGCTGCTAACTAACCTCTGATAAAGTTGTGACTTCTCAGAATTTGGTAAAATCTTGTCTATCGTAAACCCACCAATGTTAGTTACAATTAATGGGCGAGTAGCTTTCTTAAAGAATGAAGCGATTTGCTTAGTTAAGTTAACAACTCGTTGCAATTCATTAATAGAGTGTTGACGATAGCTTTCATCTTCAGCACATAAATCAAGAATGTGGTCTCCAGCAAATAATTCTGGACTATGTACCACCAGATCTAAATCATAAGACCGATCAAAATATTTATGAATATCTTCCTCTAAATCTTTATAGCTTAAATGAAATTCCAGAAGGTTAGGGTTAGACTTAGCCAATATTGCCTTAAAATCATGGTAGCGCACAGGTACGCCCCAAGGACGATTAAACTTGTAAGGACGGGCTTTTACCTGTTCCTCCTCTAAATCGCTAAGGAAAAAGAAATCTCCTGTCCTAAAATTTCGTTTGGCTTTTTTACCAATTAATTCTGATTTACGGTTAGGTTGTAACCCCCGCCCAGGACTTTTGACCTCTATCATCTTGCCTGTGATTTCTTGTCCTACCGTCAAATCACAATTAATAACTAAACTCTTAGCTAAATTTTCTCGGTTCATTAACTCGCCTTGGCTGGGGCGACGCTCTCCTGCTGTTCCTAAAGCTTGTTCGACTTGGCGAATCCCTTCTACCATTGCTTTAAACTCTTCTGGCAACAGGCTCACCTTATGGTCGTTGCCTTCCATTGTTTTATCCAGGGTAAAGTGCTTTTCAATGACTTTGGCTCCTTTAGCTACGGCTGCGATCGCCACATGATAACCCCGCTCATGCCCCGAATAACCCACTGGACAATTCCCGATTTGAGCTAACTTATCTAAATAATTTAAGTTAATATCCTTAAAAGGAGCAGGATAAGTAGAGTTACAATGAAGCAATATATACATTGCCCCCATTTTTTGCAATAATCCGACTGACTCCTTAATTTCTGACTCGGTAGACATCCCTGTAGAACAAATGAGGGGTTTACCTGTGTCTACCAAGGCTTTAAGTAAATCGTGATTAGTCAAGTCTGCGGATGCGATTTTATAGGCAGGCATTCCATAGCCTTCTAGGAGTTTGACGGTGTTAAGATCCCAGGGTGTACAAAGAGGTAAAATTCCGCGTTCCTGACAATAATCAAATGCTTGCAACATTTCCTCGGAGGTTAACTGAAAACGCGAAAGCAAATCTAAAGTATATTGCGCTCCCAAGTCTTCTTTTGCGTCATTAGCATCGCCTGCATTACGATATAAGGATGCCATATCCCGCATTTGGAACTTAGCACAATTAGCACCCGATGCTATTGCATGGTCTATCAGCCTTTTCGCTAAATCCAAACTGCCATTATGGTTAATGCCTATTTCAGAAATAATAAATGTGGGCGAGTTGTCGTCAATGGTGAAATCACCAATTTTTATGCCAGCCGGTTCCTGTTTAGCGATCGCGACTAGGTGGTTATTTTCATCTACGATGGGAATAAATTCAATCCCTTGAGAAAAGTAGGAATGGATTTGAGTCGGTTCATCACTAATAAAAGCAAATTTAAAATGCTTATTAGAAGCCACTGAAACAGGTTGATTGAGGTCAGTAGTTTCCTGTTCTATCAGCCAACGCCTAAAATCACCATCGGTTAAAACTCCGTCTAAAACACCTGCTTCAGTAACAGAAAAAATGATTCTATGTTTGTTATCACTAATTTTTTTCAGAGCATTAATCAAACTATCCTCTGAAAAAACAATATATTGAGATAGGTTTCTATCAATTTGCATGGTTTGTGTGTTGTTTGGTTAACAAAAATTCAGCAATTTCAAAATCTAACATCGAATCAATATCAACACATGGCTCAGCCATAACATATAAAGATATTTTACCACCCAATCTATTATTATATTCCCGCAACACCCAAGGTTTAAAGATATAAATCGAGCCATTTTCCCTGAATTGTGGATTCATTTCTTGCCTTCGAGGTCGGTTACGGTAGTCATAGTTAATTGATCTAGCCACCCCATCAATTTGTTCCCATAGGAAGGAATGACCAGGAGAAACCGATAGCAAGGAATCTGCTTGCTCTTGCTGAAACTGAATAATGGCTTTGTCAATATCATCATCTTTTCTCAAGGGTGATGTACATTGCAGAAAAACCACTAAATCGGGTTCATAATTTTCTGTGTCTTTAAGGTAGTCGAGAGCATGAATAAGTGCTAACTCCGAAGAAGCAGTATCTCCGCTAATTTCTGCGGGACGCACGATAACTTCCGCACCATAGCTTTTAGCGACCGTGGCAATTTCTTGGTCGTCAGTGCTGATGATAGTGCGATCGGCATGAGATGATTGTTTTGACTGTTCTATGCTGTAGAAAATGAGGGGTTTGCCTGCAAGGGACAAAACGTTTTTGCGAGGTATGCCTTTAGATCCACCTCTACAGGGGACAATGGAAACTATGGTCATTTTTATTTTATCTTAATTTGCTCTGAACAATTAAAAGTCGATTAATTTGATTTTTAAGATTTTATTTTTACTCTATACTTATGTATAAGTAGAGGACTTGACAAAAATAGACGTAATGTGTCTTTGTTGGTGAGTGGGTATTAGTTTTATATCTAATTCTTCAAACTCTTTTTCTTCAAAACCTAGATTAAAAAGTTTGAATTTCTGATTCTGCATTGTTTGTGATTCCATATTATCAATACAAACAATCAAATTAGGATTTTTCTTGATGTAGATTAAAGTTGCATCTAATGTTTGTTCTCTAATAGCACCATCTATTAAGACGAAATCAATTTTTTTAGGTATTTCCAAACAATAATTAACCTGTAAAAGACGATGATCATCTTCTGAAATGAGCTGACTATCATTTTTCCAATGACTCCAAGGTTGGTATTTATAACTATTATTAATTTTGTGCCAGTCACAGTTAGAAAAATGCAAGCACCACTTGGATATCAACTTTGGTTTTTTCGACATATATTCAATCAACAAAATAGCAAACTCATGATTAGCTTCAAAAGTGTGCAATTCTTTTAACTGATTCGCAAACCAAGGGGTAGATGAACCTCCACCAAACTCTATTCCTACCATTTCTTGGTTTAGGTTTTTACTTAGCCATTCTATAGCTCCTCTAGTCAGCCAAGGAGTTGGGTTTGTAAAAAATGGTTTAACCGTTTCAGATGAAACTAACACATCTACAAATTTGTTTTTAGTTTTTTGATATTCCATAGCTATTGTTCCTTTTTCTCTTTTAGTTAGTAGATTTAGATTCAGATACACTGCTGATTGTAAGTTTATGAAGTACAGTAGTACAGGCAGACACAGAGTTAATTCCTTCAGGAAACCTTCTTGATACTTCACTTGCCTGAAAAGTGCTGTATGTATTTTACACAGTTGGCAAGGCGAAATGCAAGCATTTCAGGAGTATATAAATTATTATACCTTTTAATCAGATTGTCATCAAATAAATTGCCAGATTCTATTTTTAGCAAATTAATTATTTTTTTAGCAGCAGCATCAATATTAAAAGGTTCAATTATCGTACCATATCCACCTAAAGCTTCAGGAGTTCCTCCCACATTGAAAGCCACAATATTACGCCCTGTACACATGGCTTCTAGTATAGATAATGGGAAAGGGTCATCACGACTGGACAAAAAGAAAACACTAGCATTTCTCAAATAGTATTCCCAAGGAGATTCTATATGACCAGGAAACAAAATCCGCTTTTCCAAACCAAGAGATTTAATTTTAAATTGACATTTTTCATATAATTCTTTCCCCATAGGAATAACTTTTCCTAACCAAATAAACTTTACTGTAGAATGCTCCTGACAAACTTTAATTGCAGTGTCTACAAATAAATCAGTTCCTTTACGTTCTTGGACACTAGCAATATTCAGCACAAAGAGATCAGAGATAGATAGATTTTTTTGTAATCCCAGATTATAATTCTTAGGAATATCAGTACATTCATGAATTTTATATATATTTTTAGAGTTAGGATAAGATTTTTTAATTGCTTCACTACAAGCATCTGAAACGGTTAGATGAGCAAAATTAGGATTAGTAGATATGTCTATAATGCTTTGATGAGCAATAGTATAATTTCGCTTCCACTGGTTGAGTGTCCAATCTGTTTCATGCCAATAAATAAATACTGGAATGTTGAGTTTAGCAATTAACTTTACAAAGTTAGGATGATTCCAAGAACGGAGAGATGCGGCACTATTAAAAATGACGAAATCATACCAGTGTAACTTGTGGGCTATTGTTTTACTAAGAGATTCTAAGTGACTTGAAGAGTATTCCAGATATATGCCATGATTTTGAACTAAGTAGGGGGCAACAATTTGAATACTTTTATTCATGCCAAGCGGAGGCTGTTCCATAGAATTAATGATTACCAAACCTCGTAAATTTGATTCTCCATTCCATTTTCTCTGCAAAATTGACTGACGAAGAGAAGAATAAAAATTAAGTTCAGTTGCTCGGTAATAGTTAGTAATAGATTCCTCTCCTTTGCCTGATATGGCTAACGCTTTACCTAAATCATAGTAAAAGCCAGAAAAATTTGGAGCAAGCTGGGTCGCTTTATCGAACTCAGAGACTGCTGATTGTTCGTTGTTTAAAGACAAATAATGTTGACCCAACTGATTATGAAGCCAGGCTGAGTGTTGTAACTTGCTGAAAATATACCTTGGATTCTTATCTGAATTATTTTTGAGTCCTTCAAGTTTTTTAGCTGTTATTAAAACAGGAAACTTGGGAAACTTATTGTTATACTCGACATCCGCATGTTGGATCGGAGAAAATGATTGCCTGTAAGCTTGTTGAGTTTGTAAATATATCACTCTTTGCTTGATATCCCATTGAGCGTTATTCATTGTGTTGGGTTTAAACTTAGCTATAATATCTTCATCTAAACCCATTACAATTTCGCACTGACAAAGATATCCAATAGATATACTACAGGTGGACAATACAGATAACAATCTTGTAGGATTGATTAAAATTGCGAATAATTCCAAAGGCACATCATCAAATTTGTCTTCCACCTCAACACATTGACGACCATTTTCTTTAAGTTTTTGAACCAATACTCTCGATTGCTTTTGTGCTTTTAACGATGGATGAGCTTTAATAAGAACTGTATCTTTTGGGGTTGTATACTTCAAAGCATAGGATAAATAAATCTCCATTTCTTTCTCAAAATCTTGCACTTCAGGAGACTGAGCAAAGTACGATGTCGGAAGAAAAACTATTGACGAACTAGCTTTCTCTTTAATGTGTTCACAATACTCAACAAATCCACAAATAGTTTTAGCACTGTCTTTTACTACTGATTTGTAATACTGAGGCTCAATAAGGTTTATTGAACAGTGACTAAAAATTTCCTTAGTTTCTTCATAAGGAGCAATTAGATAAGCTTCACTAATCGCTACAGTATCAGAAGGATTAAAGCGCCTGCTAATTGAATGTTTCTTTAAAATTCCAAGGGCATCACCGAAGCAGATTTTCCGGGAATTTGGGTAGAGAGACCAAATAATATCATCTGTTGCTGACCAATGATACACAACATCAACGGCTTTTAAACCAATATGACATCTAATCAGTTCTTGTACTGTTGCAATACTAAGAATATTTAATGAATCCTCAGATCGTAAAAAATTGTAAAATTTTCCTATGTTTATGATTTTTTTAAATCGCCATATCTTGGCTATTTGAAGTAATATATTGACTCCTTGTGGATTACCTCCCGCTAAAATCAGATAATCATCACAGTTCTGATACTCTCCACTAGCTTGCTGAGAGCGTAAAACAGATAAGACAGTCAGAATCTTATGGGGGACAGAAGCAACAACAAATATTAACCTTTTATATCTATCTGTTGTTGCGGAAACTATTGAATCATATTCTTGTTCTTCGAGTTGAGATTGATGAATCCTCACTTCCTCATTTATTTTATATTCGTAATGATTATTTTGAATATTTAAGTAGTTTTCATAACAAGTAAGAGCTTCTCTTAAATTTCCTTGCCTTTCCAAATAATTACCCAAGTTAATATATGTATGAGATAATTCTTTTGGGTTGATTTTAATGGGTAATTTCAAACCTAATTCATTCGCAGATTGTTTAGTATCGGATATGTCTTTTTCAAAATTTAATTTGAACCATTGTATGGGGTAAAACTTACCATGATAGCTTTGCATTACCTGTAAAGAGTACGCCAAGGTTAGAAAAAATATTTTTTGTTTCCAGTAAGCTGTATAATTCTCGGTTTTTTGTTCAAGATTCAAGTGATCTAATCCTATTACTACTTCTGTTTTCCATAGATAGGCTAATAGTAAGCAACTTGCTGAACAGAAAGTGATAGCTCTCTTAAATTCTACATAGACAGCAAAAATTTCTATAGGTATCAATCTAAACTCTTTTAACTCAATAATATTCCAGCCAAGATTTTCTAAACGTTGCTTTAAAATAAGAGATTGTTGGCTATGTTCTCTAGGATGACCTTTAATCACTATAGTTTCTTGTGAATCACAATATTTTTGAATATGAGACAAATATAAGTCTATCTCTCTTTCTAACGTATCAACAATACCAGCTTCTAGGAAATAGCTTGTTGGAACAAAAGTTACAGATTGACCGAAAGATTCGGCTTGTTGATTAATTATCAAACAATAATCCTTAAATCCTTTTATAGATTCTGCACTATCAGTAAGAACTTGCTTAAACTCTTCAGGATCTATCAACTTAACTTCACACAAATCAAAAGCTCCGGGATTTCCTTCCAGAGGAGCAAGTAAGTAAGCTTCATCGACTTTAATTCCTTCTGGAGAGTAAAGTAAGTTGCTTTGATTAACATTAGAAATTAACTTAAGCTCACCCAAACCATCTCCAAACACAATCTTTCGAGCGTCTGGGTAAGCCAATAAAATAACCTGATAAATCCACTCATGGTTAGATTGCAAATAAATTGTTGAATCTTGTCCTAAATTTAACTTTTCTCGAATCCAATCTACAGTTGCATTGAAATCCAACAATTGGCGATTGTACAGAACCTCTGTACTATGTAATCCATAAACTTTACTAAAATTCCAAATTTGAGCTACTTGTAATATCAACTCAGCATTCCTTTTTGCATCATCACTACTGAGATGCTTTAATCCTCCACTAATAACTAAAATATCCTCCGTGTTAATATCTGGCTCTGAAATATTCTGCTGTCTGAGAATAGTAATAGCTTTCAATAAATCTAAAACAGTAAATACTAAAATTACTCGCTGAACCGTTGGGGCAGATATACTGCTTGATTGAATAGTTTTTTCTTTCAATAAACTTTGCCAGTGATGCTCTATATGTTTTTCGACCTCATGAGACTGTAGTCTCAAAAATTCTTGATAATGTTTTTGTCCTTCTGTTGTTTTTCCTTGCTGAGTTAGGAATTGATATAAACGATAATGCCCTTGAGCATACTCAAAATTAAAATTTACGGTTTCCTGATAATAGGCAATTCCTTCTTGAATTTTATTATTTTTTATTAATAAACAATCGAGTTTTTGCCGAACTTCAAGAAAGTTCGGATGAATTTTTAAAGCATTACGATAAGAGGCAATAGCTTTATCTAAAAAATTTTGCTCCTGATAAGCCTCTCCTAAATTTACATAAGCATGAGAATTATTTGGATTTAACTCAGATGCTTTTTTTAAATTTGGAATTGAGTCATGATTGACTCTAGCAATAGTTTTTTGATCGGATTGTAAAAATTCATTAGATATAACTTTTTGTTTGCCAATATTAAATTTGATATCAGAGATTTTTTGATAAACCGTGATGACTTCTTTCTTTTTGCCGAACTTCTCCAACAACAAACCCAACTCTTTATGCAACCAGGCAGCCGACGGTTTCAACTCGATCGCTTTCCGATACATTTCAACCGCTTCATCCAAGCGTCCCAACTTCCCCAAGGTTTCCCCTAAATTCTCATAAACACCATAAAACTGCGGATTCTGCTCGATCGCCAGTCGATAAGCCACCACCGCCTCTTCTAACTTTCCCTCTCTTAACAATTTGTTGGCTTGCTGAAAGGCTGTCACAGTCATGGGTTTTATACTCTAAAAAAATAAGGGTTGCCAGTCTGGGCTTTAGTCAACGTCAAACATCTTATCACAAATTCCACATTGAAACCGACAGGGGGGATTGGCAGCATGACGATTAACCCACTCAAAAGTTCCGAGGTTCTACCGAAAGCTGTTCACGGTTCAGCAAATCTGTTTTTACAGACTGCACAAACACCTTAGAACGCTCCAAATCCGCTTGAATCCGTTGTAACTTCAACTGTATGCCCTCTACCCCTGATGCGGCATCCTGTTGAGGCAAGGGAACCTCCGCCATAGAGGAGTCCGATCCCAATTTAACCATAACTTCTGCCATCTTAACCAGACTCTGATCCCGTAAAATCCCATATATTGTTAACTGGTCTTGCTGATCAATTATTTTACTCAAATCTAGGGTGGCTCGAAACCCACTAATTCCTGCTTCTGCCAATTGGGGATAAATTTGGGCCACATCAGGACGAGGAACATTCACCGCAATGGTTTTCAACACTCTCCCCTGATGAATCACTTCAACCGCGATCGCCGGAGACATTTTCCCCAGAACCCAACCCCGAAACTCAACGGCCCCAGCATTAGTTTGAGTTCCTGTTTCTGGTGCATCGAGATTAAACGCTAGTAACCCTTGAGATTCTGCGAGGGGGACACTAAGCACTTCTACAACGTCAATCATTTTTTTCATTTCAGATTGCTGAATCCTGAGTTAATTGGTTCCTTAAGCGTAGGGCGGATGATTCCAGAGAGACGGAGGGTTTTACTGTTCAGTTGATACCACTGGGGGATGCCAGAGGGAGCGAGACTTTAGTATAAACCAGAGAGACAGAGGGCTTTAGACTTAAGTTGACACCCTAAACTCATAGGGATGTTCCTAATGACTCCCCCGCCAATTCTCGTCCTCCAATCTAATACCGCTATCTTGACAAGCTCTGGTTAAATGCGGGCTGTAGTAAGGGTCATTCTCAATATATTTTTGCCACCTGCTTTCCATCAGCTTCGATTCCTGCCTCAGCCGCTCTTTCTTTTCAGGCGAGTCTTCGTAACCCCGGCTTTTAGATTCGTGGTGGTAGAGAACTACATGAGGCAGGTAAATATTTCGGTACCCTTTCTCTAGCATTTTCAAACACAAATCCACATCATTGTACGCCACTGTTAGCTCTTCGTCAAACCCCCCTACACTTTCAAATACTTCGCGGCGACACATTAAACACGCAGCAGTTACGGCTGAAACATTATTCAGGCCTACCACATTCCCGAAATACCCTGGTATTGATCGCGGCATATGGTAATAACTGTGACCCGCCACACCGCCGCCGAGCCCCATCACCACTCCCGCGTGCTGGATTTTGTTATCTGAGTATATCAACAAATTGCCCACAGCCCCGATCGAGCTTCTCTGAGCTTGTTCAACCATCCCATCAATCCAATCGGGAGTAATTACCTCTGTATCGTTATTCAAGAACAGCAAGTAATCTCCCTCCGCTTTGCTAGCAGCGTAGTTGTTAATCTTAGAGAAATTGAACGGAATATCTAGGCGATAACTTTTAAACCTCGCTGATTCCTTAGCCCTCCATTTAGCCAGAATTTCCGCCGTGTGTTTCTCTTGACTGCCGTTATCAATGACAATAACTTCGTAGTTGGGGTAGACGCTCTTAGTAAAGATAGACTCCAAGCAATTGTCCAAAACATCGCCTAAATCCCGCGTCGGAATAATGATGCTGACCCGCTTGTAATCCGCAATTTTGTAGCGTGCAATAAAGTGTCCCAAAAAGTAGGGAACGCCTTCAATTTTCCCCGGTTCGCCCCGGCGTTCGAGCGCCTCTTGCAAAGCTTTTTGCCCTGCATCATAGGCATAGGGTTTAGCCTCTACCCCGCCAGCCGCCGAACCCGCGTGCATTCTCCAGTGGTAAAGAATTTTAGGGATGTGAAATATTTTGTCAGTTTTTTCCGTAAACCTCAAAACCAAATCATAATCCTGAGCTCCCTCAAAACCTGGTCTAAAACCGCCGATTTCATTAATTAGCGATCGCCTGTAAGTTCCCAAATGGCAAGTGTACATCCGAGATAAAAATGAATCCGGGCTCCATTCTGGCTTGAAGAAAGGATTTATCAGTTCCTGATCCTGATAAATCTTGTCTTCATCTGAATAAATCATGTCCGCTTCCGGGTGCCGATTCAGCAACAGCACCACTTCATACAAGGCCTCTGGTGTCAGTGTATCGTCGTGGTCTAGCAAAGACACAAATTCACCCGTCGCCAACTCCAAAGCAGAATTAGAACAGTGAGAAATGTGACCGTTTTTGGTTCTGTAAGCTACTTTGATCCGGCTATCTTTGGCTGCATATTCTTGCAAAATTTGCTTGACATGAGGCGCGGTTGATGCGTCATCCGCAATGCACAATTCCCAATAAGGATATATCTGATTTAGAACTGATTCTATTGCCTCCTGCAAATAATTTTCTGGCGTATTGTAAGCCGGCATGACAATACTAATCAGCGGCTTGTAGTTAAAGATTTCTAATATTTCCGCCATTTTTCGCAAATCAGCTTCTCTGGGGCTGTTCTTAGCGCGCCACTTCGTGTAAGCTGGGTCTTGACCGAGGAATAGCGAATCTCGCAAGTTTTGATAATCCAAACCAAAAAGTTTCGGATCGAGTTTGCTCGCCGTCTGATACTCTTCCAAAGCTTCCGAAAGCTTATCTTGTTTAGCTAAAGTTTTGGCTAGATTGTAGTGAGACCAGCCAAAGTCAGGAGCCACCTCGATCGCTTTCCGATAAGCAGCAACAGCTTCATCAAGCCGACCTTCTTGTTGAAATACATCCGCTAAGTTGTGGTGCGACCAAACAAAATTTGGATTCAGTTCTGCCGCTTTCTGATAGCTTTTAATAGACTCATCAACTTTACCTATCCATTTCAGGACATCGCCTAAATTGTGGTGAGTTCCAAAGTAATTTGGATTAATAGAAATTGCTTTGCGGTAGGCAGCCACAGCCTCGGCAAATTTACCTTCTTCTTGTAGAGAAGTCCCTAATTCGTGGTACTCCGTAGCTATCCCAGGGGTGTGTTCGATCGCCTTTCCAGACTGTCCGTGAACAGCGCGATCGCTCTTTTCCGCCCCCCTACTTACACCCTTTTTTTTTAACACCTCTTCTAACAGCCCAGAAATAGCCTTGTCATCAGGCCGAATCTGCAACGCCATTTGATAAAAGACGATCGCCCCATCCGACCAATTCTTCCGCACCAAAGCATTAGCCAACTCAACATAAAGGTCAGCATCATTCGGCGCAATCTCCAGCGCCTTGTGATACAACTGCACGTCATCACGATTATCCTGAATCGCCTTTCTGTACAAACCCATCGCATCCCGTAAATCCCACTGCGATCGCATCCTCAAAGCATCAGCCAACTTTTGCGAAAGCCACGGCAAATCCGCCTGAATTTCCGCAGCGCGGCGGTAAGCGGCGATCGACTCATCCCACCGTTCCAGATTCTCAAAAGCCGTTCCCATGTTGTAATAAGTCCACGGAAAATCGGGATTTAACTCGGCTGCGCGCCGGTAAACATCGATCGCCTCATCCCACCTTTCCAGTTCTAGCAGCGCGTCGCCCAATTTGCTCTGCGACCAGAAGAAATTCGGATTAACTTCGTTAGCACGCCGGTACGCAACAACTGCCTCATCCCAACGTTCCAAATTCACCAGCGCTTCTGCTAAATTGTTGTGCGCCCAAAAATGGTCAGGATTGAGTTCGATCGACCTTTGGTAAGCCGAAATTGCCTCATCCCACCTTCCCAGTTTAATCAGGGCGTCTGCTAAATAGTTGTGCGCCCAACTGAAATCTGGATTTAATTCTGTTGCTTTCCGGTAAGACTCTACAGCTTCTTCCCACCGTTCCAGCTTCAGCAACACATCGGCTAAATTGTTGTGAGACCAGCTAAAATCAGGATTTAATTCGATCGCCTTGCGGTAAGCATTTACAGATTCCTCCCACCGTTCCAACTTAACCAGCGACTCAGCTAAATTGTTGTGCGACCAAGAAATATCAGGATTATTTCTAATGGCATTAGTGTAAGCATCTACCGCCGCTTCCCACTGTTCTTGCCCCTTAAGAATTTCGCCTAATTCGTGATATGCTGCGCCTGAATTTGGGTTCAACTCAACCGCGCGCCGGTAACACTCAATTCCCTTATCTACCTTACCTTGCTCGATCAAAGTTTTGGCTAAATTCTCGTGTTCCTCGGCGGTGCCGGATTTGGGGTCGATCGCAAATGCTCGATACCAAGCCTCAGCCGCCTCCTCCGACTTGCCTAACTGCGTCAAAAGTTTCGCATAATTGCGGAAAGCACCGGCAAAATCCGGTTTCATGGCGATCGCCTTTTCGTAAGCAGAAACTGCTTGCTGCCACTGTTCCTGCTGGGCGCAAACGCTGCCGTAATTAGCGTAAGCTTCGGCAAAATTTGGGTTAATTTCTATTGCTTTGACATAGCAACTTTTAGCTTCATCAATTTTGCCGCCAGCTTGTAGCGCGTTGCCTAGCATTTTGTAAAGCGGCGCTTCCGGCTTAATTTGCAGTGCCTTCTTGCAAGCTGCGATCGCCTGTTCCACTTTGCCCTGAGCAAAATAGCCTTCTGCCAGTATTTTGTATGCTTCTGGATCTTCTATATTAATTGTAGAATTAACTGCCTGCTGAACTGGCGGCTTAACTGGGGGCTGCACTGGCGGCTTAACTGCGGTTGCTGCGGGCTGCTGCTTAACTGCACCGTTTGTCGCCGTTGCACCCGCCAAAGTTTGCTGTCCCTCGCTGCCGTTTCTGGCATTAGCTGCGTTGAGTTCAATAGCTTTGCGATAATATGCTGTCGCTTCCTCTAACTTGCCTTGTTTTTTTAGCGCTTCGCCCAAATTTTGGTAAGCCGTCGCCACATTAGGATTTAATTTTATAGCGCGATCGTAACAGGCGATCGCTTCGGGGAATTTTTCCTGCCGAAAAAAAGCGTCGCCCATATTCAAGTGTTCCCCTGGCGCTACTTTTTCCGGTTCCAAACTAAATGCTTGATACCAGCACTGCTGGGCTTCTTCCGGTTTGCCAATTTGTCCGAATACTTTTGCTAAATTCCGGTACACTCCCGCGAAATTCGGCTTAATGGCGATCGCCTTTTGATAAAATCCGATCGCCTCCTGCCATTTTTGCTGCTGCGCGCCCAGGCTGCCCAAATTCGCATATACTTCCGCAAAATTCGGTTCTATTTCAATCGCTTTAGCGTACCAGTGCCGTGCCTCTTCCATCCTGCCTTGAGCTTGCAGCGCGTTGCCCAAAGTCTTGTAAGCTGGTGCAAAATTGGGGTGAATCTTCAAAGCTTGCTCGCAGGATGCGATCGCTTCTTCTATTTTTCCTTGGGATAAGTATGTTTCTCCCTGTTGGTTAAATTGAACCGCTGTTGATTCTGTATTCACTGTTGATGGCATATGGGCGGCGGCTCCAGAGGCAGGAATTAAATAGGGTAGTCTAAACGTTTCACAATTATACTCGCGTTTGACACTAACAGTAGCGGGCTTGTTCCCCCAATTCTTAATTTTTTTGATTCCCGGTGCTGGCGAGGAACCGGGATTCTCGGCTGATTTTTTGATTTTACGGCTAAATATGTAAGAATCAGTACGGTTTCTGGCAGATTTGCGCGCCCGTTGGGACTCTTGTAGCGAAAGAGTTGATCGCCCGTGTTGTAAAGAAAAGTAAACACTGCCCACATCTTGCACCATTCTCAAGAACGGGTTCTCCGGCCCGTTCCACAAGAGATGAATTTTCTTGTGGAACAGGCCGAAAAGCCTGTTCCTAAACGGGTTCTCCGGCCCGTTCCACAAGAGATGAATTTTCTTGTGGAACAGGCCGAAAAGCCTGTTCCTAAACAAGTAATTGAGAATGGTGCAACATCTCAGTTGTAAGATGGTTTCTTGTAGCCTGGGCAAGGGAGATTGCACCCTTTTCTATAGGCTTTTTAGCGGCGTGCTAGAAGCCCAACCCCTACTCCCCAAAAGAAAGTCATTCACTATTTGTGGAACAGGCCGAAAAGCCTGTTCATAAAAGGCTAATTGACAATGGTGCAAGATGTGCGATCGAACCCAAATTAGAATATCCTTTTTAGCAAAAAACGATCGCCCTTTTGGGAGAAAGCGATCGCCCTTTTTTTGCAACCATTAGTTAACAACTATTAGCAATTACTAATTAAGCTGCTGCTGCGTCTGCTTCTGCGTCTTCGGCTTCAGAACCTGCTTGAATTCCTAGGACGCTAACAACCACCTGATCGGGTTCGCCGAGAGCTACCACTCCTGCGGGCAAAACTAACTCGTGAATGTGCAGCGCATCCCCAACCTTTAAATGAGAAATATCTACTTCAATTGCTTCAGGAATGCTGTCAGGTTTGCACTTAGCTGCGAGTTGCGTCAGCACGGTATCCAAAATGCCGCCTTCTAACTTGACGCCGACAGGTTCGCCGACAAAACGCAGTGACAATTCAACTTCCAGGCTGTCTTGAGTCGCCACGGAGAAAAAGCTCAGGTGGTAAGGATAGCCCTTCCAAGGATGAACTTGCACTTCCCGGAGCAAGGTTTTTCCGCTCCAAGAGAGGTCGGGAATGCTGAGGTCAATTAGGGCATTGTTGACTACGTGCTTTTTGAGCAGGTGTTCAACTGTTTTGGCTTTGATGGTAAGGGAAATGGATTCAGAGCCTTTGTGGCCGTAGAGGACGGCGGGAATCAATCCAGAGCGACGGAGGGCGTTAGGTTTGCTGCCTTCTGCCCGCTTTTGACATTCTACTGCGAGTTCCATTTTATGACTTTCTGCTGATTGTTTTCACATTTTACCAGAATTGTGATATTGCGATCGCGCTCAATTAAATTCGCTGAAGGTATTGATAATTTTCGTTTTCCACACACTTCAGCAATTCCAGCATTTTCCTCAAACGGTACGTTCCTGCTTGATACTCTTCTTTTGAAGGGGAATCACCCAGCTTAGTAAGAACTGCATCGCTTTCATTGATGATTGCTTCGCTGAAAATTTTCTTGAACTGCTGGCGAATATCTTGATTTAATTCAACTAGAGGCAGAATTACATTTTCTTCATCTAGGTAAATTTCGGTGGCGATTGATGCCCCGCCTATTTTTGAAAATGCTGATTTTGCTAACCACTCGTAAGTAGCTGCTGTTATTCTTACACTATCGGACGGTTCACCATGGGCTGAATAAAAACTGATGTCAAACATTGGGATTACTCCTTCTGGTAAACATCCAGAAACTCATTCAAAGGACTCGCTGAAGATACTGATAATCTTCGTTTTCAACACATTTTAGCAAGTCCAGCAATTTCCTCAAACGGTAGGTTGCTGCTTGATATTCTTCTTTGAGAGGGGAATCTCCCAGTTTGGTGAGGACGGTATCGCTTTCGCAGATAATTGCATCTCGGAAAAAATTTCTGAGCTTCTGGCGAATATCTCGATCTAACTCAACTACAGGTAGCTTCTCCTCTTCTTCATCTATCAAAATATTTCTGGGAACTGATTTGCCAATTTTTGAAAATTCTGATTTTACCAACCACTCGTAAACCTCTTCAGACATTTCGACATAGTGTGGTGACAGTTCGGTTTTGAAGGCATAAAAAATAAAATCTAACATTAGCTTTCCTCTTGACCAAGAATTTTTTGATGGTACCCGCCACGTGATTTATCCGTGGAATCAATCCAAAATCTAAAATCTCAAATCCTCAAGCCCCCGAATTTATCCGTGGGGTCAATCCAAAATCTAAAATCTAAAATCTAAAATCGAATGACCTTCCTGATTTAACAACTTACTTTCGGGAAAATATTACAAGTCATTAGTGTCAACTTAAGGCTAAAATCTTTGATAAATCTCACTTTTATTGTAGTCTAGATCCCCCTCGCATCCCCATTAATAAGGGGAGTAGGGGTTGACTTTGAGAAGAGTCTTGTCCCCCCCTTCTTAAGGGGGGCTAGGGGGGATCTAGATTTAATAGTCAAACAGCAGTCTCTGACTGGGTTTGACGTTAAGTTTAGACCAATGATTACGAGTGTGCTGCTACTGGTGTACCGTCAGCAGAGAGCAAAGCGCGCTTTGGCCCGTGAATCGGGTCTTCTACAATAATAGTTTGGTCGCGGCTCGCACCGAGAGAAACGATCGCGATCGGCACTTCCATCAAATCTGCCAAAAACTTCAGATAATTCAAAGCTTGCGGCGGTAAATCTTCCAAATTTCGGCACTCTTCCGTAGACTGTTTCCAACCGGGAAGGGTTTCGTAAATAGGTTGGCACCGAGCAAATATCCGGGAACTTTTCGGGAAATCAACACATTTTTCGCCGTCAATTTCGTAAGCAACGCAAACTTTTATTTCTTCTAATTCATCCAAAACATCTAGTTTGGTAATTGCCAGACAGTCAAGGCCGTTGATGCGGACTGCGTAGCGGCCGATTACTGCATCGAACCAACCGCAGCGGCGTTTGCGGCCGGTTGTCGTGCCGAATTCTGCACCTCTATCGCCCAAAATTGCGCCAACTCCATCTACCATTTCGGTAGGGAAGGGGCCTTCCCCGACGCGGGTTGTATAAGCTTTTGCTACACCAATTACGCGATCGATCGCTGTTGGGCCGACTCCGGTTCCCACACAAGCCCCACCAGCGATGGGATTGCTGGAAGTAACGTAAGGATAAGTACCGTGGTCTAAGTCTAATAAAGTGCCTTGCGCGCCTTCAAACAGAATATTTTTCCGCTTGTGAAGTCCCTCATAAATCTTCAGGGAACTATCAACTACGTGCGGCCGCAAACGTTCGGCATAAACTCGATATTCATCAATTACATCTTGGGGATTGAGAGGCGGCAAATTGTAGAGTTTTTCGAGAAGGACATTTTTACAATTAATCGTCCATTCCAATTGTTCTTGCAACCCGTCCAAGTCCATTAAATCGAGCATCCGAATGCCAGTGCGTTCGGACTTGTCGGCGTAAGTAGGGCCAATGCCGCGTCCCGTCGTCCCGATTTTATAATTTCCGCGCTGGGTTTCCGATGCTACATCAATTAATCGATGATAGGGCATCGTTACGTGAGCCGTCTCCGAAATCATCAGCGAGGTTGTCGAAATATTCAGTGCCTCTAGCTGATCTAACTCTGCAATTAAAACTTTCGGGTCGATGACCGTACCGCAGCCGATAATACACTCTTTATCAGGGTAGAGAATCCCGGAGGGAATTAAGTGCAGCTTGAAAGTCTGACCGTTTACTACCACGGTGTGACCGGCGTTGACGCCCCCTTGGTAGCGGACAACGATATCTGCGGATTTGCTGAGCAAATCGGTAATTTTGCCTTTTCCTTCATCGCCCCACTGGGCGCCGATCACAACTACGTTAGCCAAGGGTTTCTCGCGTTCAGTTCAGGTTGACACAATCTCCGATTATGTATGAATGCGTCCGAAATGTCAAATAAATTTTTGTTACAATTGAGAGACTTGAGGCTGTATTGCTCTCAAAAACCAACTTCCAGCCCTATCGGGGGACTTGGGAAGGGAGAGTAGGAGAGGGGAAGAATGGGTGAGGATTGGACGAGTTTTTAGGGGAATCCCATGTGCAGCTTAAATGTGGAAGAGTTTACCGGCTGGAGGTTGTTGGCTAGTATTTGGGAAAACCCGGTTTCTCACCACTGATGCGTATAGGACTAAATTACAAATTCTTCAATCCTTCAATTCTTCAATCCTTCAATTCTTCAATCCTTCAATTCTTTCAATCTAAAATCTAAAATCTAAAATCTAAAATCGCATGACTTTACACGCTGAGTTGCACCGCCATCTGGGTGGTTCTGTCGTTCCTAGGGTGCTGTGGCGGTATTTCGATCGCCACAATGCTGAGATGGTTAATCGATTTCAAGAATACTCGGAGTTTGAGGAGTTTTACACTCGTCCGCGCAATACTCTCAATGAGTATTTGGAACTGCACACGCTGGTAGAAAGCGTTCAAACTGTTGAGACGTTGCCTTATTTCATCTATCGGTTGATGCGGGGCGCTTACGTGTTTGAAAATCTGGCTTATTTGGAGTTGCGCTATACCCCTTATTTGCGGACTCCAGAACATTTGAATCAGTCAGAACGCATTGATTTGATGGCAGAAATTGTACAGGTTGTGGGCAAGGCAAGTCAAATTAGCGATTGTCCGATTGTTACTAGCCAAATTTTGTGTATGCACTCGCGTTTACCCTATGAAGTGAATCGGGCGATCGTAGATTTGGCGGCCGGGATGGGAGAATATGTTTGTGCGATCGATATAGCTGGTGGCGATGATTGTATTGGCGATCGTTTGGAGGAGTTTGTCGGATTGTACCAGTACGCGAGGTCGATCGGCATCAAAACTACCGGCCACCTCTACGAAACTACCTCTGGCTGTTATCCCGAACTTCTGCCCTATCTGATGCGGATCGGCCACGGGATTCAAATTCCCTTAAAATATCCCGAACTGCTGCCAGAAGTCGCGCGCAGGGGTCAATGCTTGGAAGTTTGCCCGACTACCTATCTCAAAACGGGTACGTTGCAGGATATGCGCGAATTGAAGGTTGTGTTCGATCGATGTTTTGAAGCTGGTGTCGATATTGCCATTTGCACCGACAACGCGGGATTGCACAACGTGCGATTACCTTTCGAGTACGAGAATTTGTTAACTTTGGATATCATTGATTTTCGGCAATTGCAAGCGTGTCAAGAAGCTGCTTTCCGCCATGCTTTCGCGTGGCCCTACGGGGAGCGGCCTGTGAAAATGCTAACCGGTTTGTTGCAGCCTGAGTCTGTGGGGGCGATCGTTAATTAAAGAATATCTATTTAATGAACCGCGAAGGAGCGAAGGAAGAGAAAAAAGAAGATAGGTAGATGTCTTCAAGCAAAAACTCTACTTGGAAATAAGAAAAAGCTCTTTCTTCTCTTCCTTCGCGCTCTTTGCGTCTTCGCGGTTCGTTTAAAAGAGATGTTTGTAAAATTATAATAAGTGTCCGGCACTCTCCAATGGGTAGCAAGTTATAGTTTGAAGGCAGAATCATCAATATAAAAAGATAAAAAAACGATGACAAATATGGACGCTTACTGGATGCCGTTCACCGCCAACCGACAGTTTAAAGCGAATCCGCGAATGTTGGTTTCTGCCAAAGATATGCACTTTACAAGCGATGATAACCGCTCAATTTTGGATGGTACTGCGGGGCTGTGGTGCGTGAATGCAGGACACGCCCGCGAGACAATTGCCGAAGCAGTTAAACAGCAGGTTTTGCGTTTGGATTACTCCCCGGCTTTTCAGATGGGACATCCGGGGGCTTTTGAATTGGCGGAACGTTTGGTAAAGATGATTCCGGGCAATTTCGATCGCGTTTTCTTTACTAATTCGGGTTCGGAATCTGTAGAAACTGCTTTAAAAATTGCGATTGCTTATCACCGGGTGAAAGGTGAAGGAACTCGCCAACGATTAATCGGTAGGGAACGCGGCTATCACGGCGTTGGTTTTGGGGGAATTTCTGTCGGCGGTATCGGTACAAACCGCAAGTTTTTTGGCAGTTTGCTGACGGGAGTCGATCATTTGCCTCACACTCACAGTCTCGAACACAATGCTTTTAGCCGCAAACAACCGGAATGGGGAGCGCATTTGGCGGATGAATTGGAGCGGATTGTCGCTTTGCACGATGCGTCGAATATTGCAGCGGTAATTGTCGAACCTGTGGCTGGTTCTACAGGTGTTTTGATTCCCCCGAAAGGTTATTTGGAGAGGCTGCGGGCGATTTGCGACAAGTACGGAATTCTGCTGATTTTTGATGAGGTAATTACCGGATTCGGGCGTTTAGGTTCCAGTTTTGCTACGGAATATTTTGGGGTGGTTCCCGATATTGTGACGGCGGCGAAAGGGATAACTAACGGTACGGTGCCGATGGGGGCGGTGTTTGTGAAACAAGGCATTTATGATGCTTTTATGAATGCTCCTGAAAATGCGATCGAGCTTTTTCACGGTTATACTTATTCTGGTCATCCTCTGGCTTGTGCGGCTGCTTTGGCTACGCTGGATATTTATGAGGAAGAAAAGCTGTTTGAACGAGCCGATAAGATGGCTGGTTACTGGGAAGATGCGGTGCATTCTTTGAAGGGGGTGCGGCACGTAATAGATGTCCGCAATCTGGGACTGGTGGCAGGTATTGAGTTAGAATCTATTGCTGGAAAGCCTGGTAAACGGGCGTTTGATTGTTTCTTGCAGTGCTATGAAAAAGGGTTGCTAATTCGGACTACGGGTGATATTATTGCTTTGTCGCCACCGCTGATTATTGAGAAGGAACATATCGATCGCATTGTGGAGATTTTGACAGGGGTTTTGCAGGAGATGGAGTGAGATTAAAAGGAGATGTTGCCCAATGATCAAGAACAGGCTTTCCGGCCTGTTCCACAAAGAGTGAATTTATTGTGGGGTGGTATCCGGCCCGCGATTAAACTCACTCTTTGTACTATTTTTAAGAACAGGCTTTCCGGCCTGTTCCACAAAGAGTGAATTTATTGTGGGGTGGGCATCCGGCCCGCCCAGAGAAGGCTTATTGAAAATGGTTCAAATAATTAAAAAGCGCTATAATAATTGATAACTAACGACGAATGACGAATAACTATGGTGCAATTAACTGCAAAAATCTCTGCTAACGAGTTAGCAAATTTGGCTGTAGATTTGATTCGGAAAACAGGTTGCGAGTACGGTGATGTACGTTTTTGCAGTTACCGAAGGCAGAATCTTTACGCGCGCGATCGATCTTTAAGTCAACTGTCAGATAATGTAAGTTCCGGTTTTGGCGTGCGAGTGCTTCTAGACGGTGCTTGGGGGTTTGCTGCCAGTCACAGCAAAACGCCGGCAGAGGTTGCAAGAATAGTCGCTTTGGCTGTAGAAATCGCTAAAGGCAGCCGCTTAACTCAGAAGGAACCGGTGCGGTTAGTGCCTGTCGAAAAATATGTTGATACCTACATTACTCCCATCGCCATTGACCCTTTTTCTGTACCCGTTGCTGAGAAAGCTGAACTGCTGCTAACTATCAACGAGCGGCTGCTAGCACACGGCGCACAAGGCATCAAAAAAGCTTCTTCTTTTTTGCATTCCAGCCGCGAAGACAAGGTTTTTGCTTCTACAGAAGGCTCGCTAATCGAACAAACTATCTACCGCAGCTATCCGGGTTTTGGCTGTACGGCAATTGCGGGCGGCGATGCCCAAAGTCGCAGTTACGAACGCCCGCCGCTGAATATCGGTTACGAACATATTAATCCCGATGATTTGTTGAGTCAAGTCGAAAGAGTTGCCGCCGAAGCTATTGAGAAAGTGCGCGCTCCCAAAATCCAGGCTGGTATTTGCAAATCCCTGATTCTTAAACCGACAAATTTGTTTTTGACAATTCACGAATCAGTCGGGCATCCAACTGAATTAGACCGGGTTTACGGCTACGAATCTAATTTTGCTGGCACGAGCTTTGCTACTACTGATAAGTTAAATAAACTGCAATATGCTGCGCCTTGGGTGAATTTTAAGTGCGATCGCACTCAGCCAGGGGGCCGCGGTACAATGGGTTACGATGATGAGGGCGTAAAATCACAAGAGTGGTACGTTGTCAAGGATGGAATTTTAGTTGATTATCTCACTGACAGAGAGACGGCTTATCGCCTCGGACGCGGTAGCAGCAACGGTTCTGCTTGCGCTGACAGTTGGTCGAGCGTGCCGATGGTGAGAATTCCCAATTTGGGATTGGAGCCGGGCCCGGATGGCGGCAGCCATACTGCTACTTTGGCAGAGATGATTGCGGATACGGAAGACGGGATTTTAATCGACGGTATGGGTAGTTATTCGATCGACCAGCAGCGGCGCAATTTTCAATTCGGCGGCGATGCTTTTTGGAAGGTTGAAAAAGGTAAAGTGGTCGGTATGTTGAAGGATGTAACTTATCAGGCGATGACTACTGATTTCTGGAATCAAATAGATGCGATCGGGCCGGCTTCGGAGCTGGTTCAGTGCGGTACTCATATATGCGGAAAGGGCGAGCCGATGCAGGTGGCTCAAATGACTCACGCTTGTGTGCCCGTGCGAGTGAGGGATATTCAAATTGGGTAATAGGGCATGGGGCATGGGTCATCGGTTCTTAGTTATTAGTTAATTGCTAACAATGCCCAATTCCCAATGTCCAATTTGCAGTGCCCAATTCGCAATACCCAATTCGCAATGCCTAATTACCAATCATGATTGTAACAACATCGCCCGCAACTTTAAGTGAAGACCAAGCCTTATCTGTAGTAGAAAAAGCAGTCAAACTATCCAAAGCAGAGGAAGTATTTGTCAGTATCTCTACTGGCGAGGAATCTCTTTCGAGATTCTCGGAAAATCAAATCAGCCAAAATATCAGCAAAACTGTGTTTAGCCTGAGCATTACTAGCTATTTCGGTAACAAAAGTGCCTCTGCTGCTGTTACAGAATTTGATGAAGATGCGATCGCCTCCGCAGTCAAGCGATCGGAAGAATTGGCCCGAATTGCGCCGGCAGACCCCGAATGGATGCCGCTGCTGCCGCCTCAAACCTACGATTTGCGATCGCCCGCCTTCGACACAGCAACGGCAACTGTATCGCCTCTAGCGCGGGCCGAAATGGTGCAGCAAGCGTGCGCGAGAGCCTCCCAGGGGGGCGCTCATGGTTCCGGCACTTTGAGCACTGAGGCGTCGCTGTACGCGATCGCCTCGTCAACCGGACTCCGTGCCTGCAACCAGTCTACAGATGCGGATTTCAGCTTTACTGCTCGCGTTGAAGACGGTTCTAGTTGGGCGAAGAGCACTGCTTGGAGTATCAACGAATTGCCGATCGCCCAATTAGCAGAACAAGTGCTCGATCGGGCGATCGCATCCCGCAACCCGCGCCCCATCACTCCCGGCGTTTATCCGGTAATCCTTGACGGTGCTGCTTTTGCGGGCTTGCTACCGTGGGTGATTTGGAGCTTGGATGCGAGGGCGGCGGATGAGGGGCGATCGTTTATGTCGATCGCCGATGCAGAGGGAAAACCAGCGGGAAACCGCGCGGGGGAACAACTTTTTAGCCCGTTAGTGCAAGTGCAGCGCGATCCGGCTCATCCTTTGTTGCGATCGAATACTTTTTTCGACGACGGATTAAGCAATAACTATTTGGAAATCATCAAAAATGGCATCCCTCAAAGTTTGTCTTATTCCCGCTACTGGGCCGCACAAAAACGCAAAGAGGCAAAAGGTGCTTATTACCCGATGGTGATGAGAGGTTCCGACCAAAGTTTAGCAGATTTAATTGCTCAAACCGAGCGAGGAATTTTCGTCAGTCGAGCTTGGTACGTGCGTTACGTTAATCCGAAAACATTGGAAGTAACGGGAATGACTCGCGACGGTACTTTTTGGATTGAGGATGGCAAAATTGCTTACCCGATCAAAAACCTGCGTTTCAATCAAGTTTTACCTGATATGTTGCGCGATGTGGATGCAGTTAGTGCGGTGAAGCGTTACGGCGGTAGTGTCGTGCCCGGAGTGCGCGTGAAAGCTTTTAATTTCACGAGTATTACTGACAGTTTGTGACTCACACATTTCTAACAATCTGTAGGGGCGGGTTTCACAAACAATCACAGCCAACAAAGAACAATCTCTCAAACCCGCCCCCACCCAGATTAATGCGAGTGATTTATCGTAAAGGTAGAGTATTTATTTTGATAGTTAGGATTAAAACCAGCTATTATAGTCATCAGTCTGGTGTCTGTTGTTAGTAACAATTCCCAATTCCCAATTCCCAATTCCCAATTACCAATTATCAATGAATCAATATTTTGCTACAGTTGCGCGCGGTTTAGAAACTATTGCCGCCCAAGAATTAGAACGTTTAGGGGCCCAGGATGTTAAGCCAGATTTTACAGGGGTTTACTTTGCGGGCGATCGGGCTTTATTATACCGCGTCAATCTTTGGTCGAGAACAATTTTTCGAGTGCTAATGCCGATCGCCGAATTCCGGTGTTACAACTCGGATATGCTCTACCGCGAAGTGCAGAAAATCCCTTGGGACGAATACTTATATCCCGACAATACTTTAGCAGTAAACTGCACCGGCGGCAACGAAAAGTTGAACCACACTCACTTTACAGCTTTGCAGGTCAAAAATGCGATCGCCGACCAACAGCGCCTTCAATTTAACAAGCGTTCTAATGTTGATGTAGAGCATCCCGATTTGCTAATTAACCTTCACATTCATCAAGATAGAGCTATTTTAAGCTTAGACAGTTCTGGCGGCAGTTTGCACCGCCGGGGATATCGACCGGCGATGGGGCTTGCTCCCCTCAAAGAAACCCTAGCTGCGGCTTTGTTGGAGATGGCAGAATGGACGCCTGATTTGCCGTTTTTAGACCCGATGTGCGGTTCTGGGACTTTGCCTTTGGAAGCGACTTTAAAGGGATTGAATATTGCACCGGGATTGTTTAGAGAAAAGTTTGGATTTATGACTTGGCGGGATTTTGACGAACCTTTGTGGGATGAATTGTGGGCCGAAGCTGAAAATAGTGAGTTACCGGAACTTAAAGAGGTGATTGCCGGGTGCGATCGCGATTCCGATATGTTAACTCAAGCTCGCACGAACGCGCAGCAAGCTGGTATTTCCGGTAAGATTCAGTTTGCTCAAACCGAGTTATCTCAGTTGGAAGCACCCGCAGACAGAGGCGTTTTGATTTGCAATCCTCCCTACGGAGAGCGCCTGGGAGATGCTAGCGAATTGGGAGATTTGTACAAGATGTTGGGGGATATTTTCAAGAATCGTTTTAAAGGTTGGAATGCGTTTATTTTGACTGGGAATAAGGAGTTGGGTAAAAAGGTGGGACTCAGGACATCGCGGCGAATTCCGGTTTTTAATGGATCGATTCCGTGTACTTTGCTCAAATATGAACTGTATTAGGGGATTCGGAGCAGGGAAAATAGCGGTAATCAGGAAGCTACTGCAAAAGTGGATAACCAAGAAAGCAGAAGATAGGTGAGAAGGCAGAGAGAGGCACTAATAGTAAAGGAAAAAAAGAATATCTGCCGAATTAAATTGCTCAGCAATAATCAAATTCAAATACCGACTGGGGAAATTATTTCACCTTGATCTGAGGTATGTCACCGCTCATCCCTCGCTCGGCAACAAAGAAACGTGAGCGGAAACAATCTTCCACCCTTGAGGAAACTTCCGCCACATCTGACTCTGCCGCCCCAGGCGCACCACTCCATCCATTACACGGCGAAATTCCAGCGTCACAGCCGCCGTGTCTGCATCGAATGTCACGACTTTGAGGTTGAACATTTCTCGATCGACATTTACAGGCGATCGCCCTTTGCGAAAAGCCCTCACCTCATCACTCCCGTACAGGTTCTCCGTCACCCCAAACCGCACGACTTCCGGCGCATCCCAGAACAAATTATCGAGAGTTTCAATATCATTCGTACAAAGAGCTTTTTCGTATTTTAAATATAGTTCAGTTAACTCAGCCGCCACAGCAGAATCATTTATTACACTCATAAATTGTAGATTTTAAAACTCTGAACTTTCACAAATTTTGTTTGCAATAAGGATTTTAGCCCTTATTGCAAACACAACTAATTACTGGAAATTAATGCTCAATTTTGAGCGAAATAATCTTGTCACCTTGGCGGATAGCATTGACGACAGACATATCCTCAGTTTTGCCAAAAGTTGTGTGAACTCCATCTAGATGAGACTGGGGAGAATGGCAAATAAAGAATTGGCTACCACCCGTATCGCGGCCTGCGTGAGCCATCGATAAAGTTCCTGCTAAATGTTTGTTGGAGTTAATTTCGCACTTGATTTTGTAGCCGGGGCCGCCCGTTCCATTGCCTTTTGGACAGCCACCTTGAATCATAAAGTTAGGAATGACTCGGTGAAAAGCCAATCCATCGTAAAAACCTTTTTCCGCCAAGTCAACAAAATTCTTCACTGTGTTAGGCGCATCCGCATCGAACAATTCCAAATTGATTGTGCCTTTGTCGGTTTCCATAATAGCGCGGGTCATGATTTCTCCTGGCTTCCTAAAATGAGTGTGTTGCCTGCGTTTTAATTGCGGACTTCGCTTTTATAACCACAGGTTTCAAACTGTCGTTATATTGTGGCTTTCAGAAGTGTAGCATATTCCCGCAACTCTCATAGGAGTTATGTGCGCTTTCTGAGGAAACTCGGTTTATTGCGAGATTTCTGGTTAGCAAAGCCAATATTTTCGGAGGCACCGAGTTTGTAACCCTCAGCCATATTTTAATTGTTGGTCACTTGCGGGCGATCGGGTTCTTCCTGAATATCGTTCATATTAAAAATGAAAGGAACCCGACTCGAACCGCTGCCCATCACCAACACTTTTGGCATCTGAGCGCCGCCGCTTCTCCAAGCTTCGATCGCCTCTTTTTGCAGCACTAAATCGCCGCCTTGGGCCTTCAAAGTTTCAGCCAAAAGTCTTTGAGCTTCCGCCCTACCTTGAGCGCGGTTAATGTCAGCTTGAGCCTGTTGTTCTGCTTCCTGAGCAACATAAACAGCCCTTTGCGCCCGCTGTTCAGCGACCTGTTTCTCCTCAACCGCTTTCGCAAAATCTGCCGAGAATCGAATGTTAACAACGCTCGTATCGAGTACGATTACATCATACTTTGATAGCCTCTCTTTCAGCGCCGTATCAAAGTCTCGCTTCAGTTCACTTCTTTGAGTAATAGATTGTTCGGCGGTTCTCAGTGCAGCCGCTGTTTTAAAGGCTTCTTGCGTCTGAGGAGCAATAATTTTTGAGACTATATTCTCCAAAGTTCCTTGAGTCCTTCGGACATCAACTATTCTCGCAGGATCGAGGCGAAAGTTGATCGCAAAACTAGCATTTAAATCCTGAAGGTCTTTAGTAGCACTCTGGGCGGGAACTTCAAACTTTTGCACTGTTACATCGTACACATCTACCTTGGATATTAGCGGGGGTCTGAGGTGAAACCCCTCTAACAATGCTCCATCTGTGGCTTTTCCTAAAACACTGACTACCCCTGCTTCACCGGGATTGATGACGACAAAAGAGTTTAATCCCAGGAGTAGCGCGCCTACTAATAGAATCCCAGCGAATGCTGATGATATGCTCTGGAAACTTTGACTTTTCAACTTAGACGCTCCTTTGTGATCATTCCATTATAATGGTTAAATGGATTGGGCAGCCTCTAAAGTCTAAAATCTAAAATTAAAATCAAAAATGGATGGGGTCGCCTCTCAATTCTAAAATCTAAAAGGGATTGGCTGATGCTCAAAATTGTTAAATATCCTAGAACTTATCACATCGAAGGTTCGCGTTTCCAACCAGGCGATGAAGACCTCGACAGCGTGCCATTTAGCGCTTTGATCGATCGCCCTCTAATTCTAGAAGAAAAGGTAGACGGCGCTAATACAGGCATCAGCTTCGCACCAGACGGACAAATGCTGCTGCAAAGTCGCGGTCACTATCTCACCGGCGGGCCGAGGGAAAAACACTTTAACTTATTCAAACAGTGGGCTTTCAGTCTCAGCGGAACCCTGGGAGAAGTGCTGGGAAATCGCTACATTCTTTACGGCGAATGGCTTTATGCCAAACACACTGTTTTTTATGATTTTTTGCCGCACTATTTTATGGAATACGACGTGCTGGACTTAGAAACCAGTCAATTTTTGAGTACAGAATCCCGCCAAAAGTTGTTAACAGGACTGCCGTTAGTGTCAGTTCCCGTGCTGTTTTCTGGATTGCTGAAATCGCCCCAGCAAATGATGCAGTTTATGGAAAAATCTAATTTTATTCAACCGGGACATTTGGAGCGGTTGCGTTTGTACTGCGGGGAATTGGGATTAGATGAAGAACGATGTTTGAAAGAGACTGACAAGAGCGAGATTATGGAGGGTCTGTACCTTAAAGTCGAAGAAAATGGCATAGTAAAGGCGCGTTACAAATACGTGCGTGCCAGTTTTTTGACTGCTATTAAAAATGCCGAAGGACATTGGCTAAATCGCCCAATTGTACCCAATATTCTGCGTCCCGGTGCAGATTTATTTAATTTCACAGGACTTATGTAAGACCTCTAGCTATTAGAAAAATCTGCGGTTAAAAGCGCTCCTACTAAATTTTTGTCCCTCTCGAACTAACTAAAAAATCAAGGTGCTAATTTCACACCTTACCATATTAACAAACAGGTGAAACCATGACTTATCTATTATCACAATCCCCTACTTGGACTTTTCCCTTTTGTCCCGAACCCCCCGATTGGTTTCTGGATTGGGACAGCATTCAAAATCATTTCGATTGGATTCAAAAATTAAAAAGCTGTCAGCAAGACCCGATTTATCACGCCGAAGGAGACGTTTTAATTCATACCAGAATGGTCTGCGAAGCATTAATATCTTCCCCGAATTGGCGGCAACTTCCCGAAAAAGAACGATCGATACTTTTTGCCGCCGCTTTGCTGCACGATGTCGCCAAACCAGCCTTTACAAAAATCGAAGCCGACGGCAGAATTAGCTCAAAAGGTCACGCCCGCCAAGGTGCGAGAATGGTCAGACAAATTTTATCTCAATTCCAGCCGCCCGTGCAGTTTGAGATTCGCGAAACAGTTGTGGCGATCGTCCAATTCGGCAGTTTACCCATCTGGTTAATCGACAAACCCAACCCGCAGCAGTCTGTAATTAAAGTTAGTCAAGTTGTCCGCTGCGATTTCCTCGCACTTTTAGCCGAAGCAGACGTGCGCGGCCGCCACTGCGCCGACAAACAAGAATTGCTCGATAAAATAGAACTATTTCGGGAGTTTTGTCAAGAAAATAATTGTTTGGATTCTCCCCGACAATTCCCCTCGGCACACAGCCGATTTATCTACTTCCGCAAAGAGAACGGCCACCCGGATTACGAAGCATTTGACGACACTAAATGCGAAGTAATTTTGATGTCTGGCTTGCCAGGAAGCGGTAAAGATTATTGGATTCAGAAAAATCTCCCCGATTTGCCAGTAATCTCGCTGGATGCACTGCGAAAAGAGATGAATGTCCCTCCCGACGAAACCCCTGGAAATGTGGTCACAGCCGCGAAAAAAAAAGCACGCGAATACATGAATGAGGGGCGTTCTTTTGTGTGGAATGCTACAAATACAACCAAACAAATGCGCCAGCAATTAATTAATTTTTTTGCTGCTTATCAAGCGCGAATTCGCATTGTTTATCTGGAAGTACCTCTAGAAGAAATATTGCAGCGGAATCGATCGCGCACAGCAACAGTACCGGAAGCAGTTATTCGCAAATTAGCGGCGCGACTAGATATTCCAGACATCACAGAAGCGCATCAAGTCGAGTGGATCGTTAACAATTAATCTCCCTTTTTACCTCAAACTGTTAGAGCCCCGACTTCTTTAAGAAGTCGGGGCTCTGGGCATTAGGTTTGGGGCTTCCCTTGATATCAATGAGTTTGATAATTTTCCTCAGTCCAACAGCGGGGCAGATCTTCACCGGAAGGAAAGACTAAATTACTTTTTGGAAAAGTTGCTTTCTCTTGCTCTTCTTGACCTGCTTGATTTTTTCCCGGCACTTCATTTTTTGTAGGGCTGATTAAAGCCTCTACATCCAGGATTTCTATCAAGTCGCCTGATTCTTTTTCTTGTAAAAGCATAGTTTCTCCTTGTCAATTGAATGCGAATTAGGGTTTGAGGACAACTTTGATGCAGTTGTCTTTTTTGTTGAGGAAAATCTCGTAGGCGTGGGGCGCTTCATCCAATTTCATTCGGTGCGTAATTACGAATGACGGGTCAATTTCGCCTTTTTGAACGCGATCGAGCAAAGGCCGCAAATAGCGGTGAACGTGCGTCTGTCCCATTTTCAGGGTCAAGCCTTTGTTGAAAGCTGCACCTAACGGCACTTTGTCAACAAAGCCGCCGTAAACGCCGGGAATTGAGACTGTGCCGCCTTTGCGGCAAGCTACGATTACTTGTCGCAGGGCAGTGGGTCGATCGCTCTCCAACCGCACGGCTTGCTTAGCTTTGTCGTACAAAGCGTCGAGGCCGGTGCCGTGGGCTTCCATCCCCACCGCGTCGATGCAGGCGTCAGGCCCGCGTCCCCCCGTCATTTCGGTGACGGCTTCCCCGGCGTCCATTTCTTCGTAATTGATAATTTCAGCTTTCGCCGCGGCCGCCATTTGCAAGCGTTCCGGTATGCGGTCGATCGCAATTACTCGATCGGCCCCCAGCATAAACGCGCTTCTGATTGCAAATTGTCCGACCGGCCCGCATCCCCAAACTGCTACCGTATCCCCCGGCTGAATGTTGCAGTTTTCGGCCGCCATGTAACCGGTCGGAAAGATATCCGTGAGGAACAATACTTGTTCGTCCGAAAGTCCGTCGGGAATTTTTAAAGGACCGACATCTGCAAACGGAACCCGCGCGTATTCTGCTTGACCTCCTGCATAGCCGCCCGTTAAATGCGAGTAGCCAAACAGTCCTGCCGGCGAATGACCGTAGATTTTTTCAGCCAGCCCAGCATTGGGGTTGGAGTTGTCGCACAGCGACCACAAATCCCGGTTGCAAAAGAAGCAACTGCCGCAAGAAATAGTAAAAGGAATCACGACGCGATCGCCCTTTTTTAAGTTCTTGACTTCGCTGCCGAGTTCGACTACTTCCCCCATGAATTCGTGGCCCATGATGTCGCCCGATTGCATGGTGGGGATGTAGCCGTTATAGAGGTGCAAATCTGAGCCGCAGATTGCTGTAGACGTGATTTTAACTATGGCATCGCGCGGATTGATAATTGTTGGGTCTGGTACATTATCAACTCGCACATCATTTGCTCCGTGCCAGCAAAGAGCTTTCATTATTTTTTTTCCTCTATTTAACTACTAGCTAGCAGATTTTTGATTCTAAATCTTACCTTTACTAAGCCGATAAATTACTCGCTTCGATGTTTTTAATTCTAAGCATATAAAATGTTTTATCTCTCTATCCGAGGTATAATTTAAAAATCTATCTTTCGGCTGTTTTAAATAACAAAAATGTAAAGTTTATGCCCCTAAAATGCGGAAACTTTGACCTTATTGTGTTAACGCCCAACCTTTATAGCAAGCACGCTCGACGGTTAAGACGTTCCTAATTGCTGAAATCATTGCGGAAGATTGCTTCTTCTTTCTTTTTACCGTGAGCGAACTTGAAAGGCTTTCAACATCTGCTATAACAGTTAATAAGGAGATGGATGAGTTTGCTTTTGTGACTCGCCGATCCCTATCCTCTCACAATAGATAAAATATCCGCCATAAGTCTCACTGTAGCGGCTGCTTGGACTCACATTAGATAAGTAGCGACATAAAAATTCTCAACTAAAAGCGGGTTTATCGATTATTAAGTAGGGTGCGTGACTTTTGTATAGCTCAACACTCTTCACCAATATTGACAATCACGCACCCTGCTTAAGGAGGATTAATCGTCAAATATTGTATATTAGTTATAGCTAAAAGCCGAGCTTGCGCTAAAGTTGTTAAAGATTAAAATTTATCGATCGCCTTTTATGCCTTACACTGCATCTACCCCAACAGACCCCCATCAACCCAACATCCGCAATGCCGACCACCGCCTACTAGAATTCACCAAGCTGACGCCGATGATGCAGCGGTATGTGGAAGTGAAAGAACAGTATCCCCACGCACTTTTATTGTTTCGAGTAGGAGATTTTTTTGAGTGTTTTTTCCAAGATGCAGTTACTATTTCGCAGGAATTAGAACTTGTTTGTACTAGCAAAGAAAGCGGCAAGGAAATCGGCAGAGTGCCGATGACAGGAGTGCCGCACCACGCCCTCGACCGCTACACCTCAATGTTAGTAGAAAAAGGCTATGCTGTGGTAGTTTGCGACCAAGTGGAAGATGCCTCTATTGCTGCTAAAGAAGGCCGCCAAGTCAAGCGAGAAATTACCCGCATTCTCACTCCCGGAACCTTGACTGATGACGGAATGCTCAAACCCAGACAAAATAATTTTTTAGCAGCAATCGTCATCGCTGGGGAACATTGGGGATTGGCTTATACTGATATTTCTACGGGAGAATTCGTCACTACCCAAGCAGACAGTTTAGAACAATTAACCCTAGAATTGCTGCGTTTGCAGCCTTCGGAAGTCTTGGTACCGACTAATGCGCCGGATTTGGTGACTATGTTGAGGCCCGGAGAGAAATCCGAGCATTTGCCCGATTGTTTGCCGAATTCGTTTTGCTATTCTTTGCGATCGCAAATTCCGTTTACTTTGCCCGAAGCCAAACAGAGAATCCTGCAAAAGTTCAAAGTGCGATCGCTTGAAGGTATGGGATGCGGCCATTTGCCCCTCGCAGTGCGCGCCGCCGGGGGTTTGCTGCAATATATCGAAGAAACTCAAAAGGAAAAAGCAGTTTCTTTGCAAAGATTGCATACTTACACTCTCACCGATTTTCTCATACTCGACTACCAAACCCGCCGCAATCTCGAAATTACTCAAACAGTGAGAGATGGGGTTTTTCACGGTTCGCTGCTGTGGGCGATAGATAAAACCAGCACCGCAATGGGAGGCCGCGCTTTGCGCCGCTGGGTTCTGCAACCTTTGCTCAACATTAAAGGCATTGGCGCCAGACACGACACGATCCAAGAATTAGTAGAAAATAACGGTCTGCGCCAAGATTTTCAGCAGTTGCTGCGCCAAATTTACGACATCGAAAGACTGACAGGCCGCGCCGGTTCGGGAACAGCTAGCGCGCGGGATTTGGTCGCTTTAGCTGATTCTCTCTCGAAACTGCCGGAATTAGCCTCGATCGCAGCCCAAGGGCGATCGCCCTATTTGAAAGCGCTGCAAAATGTACCGCCAATTTTAGAAGAATTAGCAAGTAAAATTCACGCTCATTTAGTTGATGAACCGCCGATTCATTTAAAAGAAGGAGGTTTGATTCGAGCTGGAATCAATGCCATGCTAGATGAAATGCGCCACACTGCATCAGCCGACCAAGAATGGATTGCCAATTTAGAAGCAACTGAGAGAAAACGCACGGGAATTTCTAATTTAAAAGTAGGCTACAATAAAGCTTTCGGCTATTACATCAGCATTACCAAATCGAAAGTAGACCAAGTGCCGAAGGACTACACCCGCAAGCAAACTCTCACCAATGAAGAACGTTATAGCACTGAAGAATTAAAAGAAAGGGAAGTGCGAATTCTGACAGCGCGGGAAGATTTAAATCAATTGGAATACGATATTTTTGCTAAAGTGCGATCGGAGGTAGGAGAACACGCCGAAATTATTCGCAACGTTTCCCGCGCCGTGGCCGCGGCGGATGTTTTGTGCGGTTTGGCAGAAGTAGCAGTTTACCAAAATTACTGCCGCCCGACTATGACAGAAAGTCGGGAAATTAAAATTATTGAAGGTTGTCATCCGGTGGTGGAAAAGTCTTTGCCGCCGGGATTTTTTGTACCTAATTCTGCTTTTTTGGGTCGGGAAGAATCGCTAAACCGCCCAGATTTAATTATTTTAACAGGCCCAAATGCTAGCGGCAAAAGTTGTTATTTGCGGCAGGTTGGTTTGATTCAGTTGATGGCGCAGATGGGCAGTTTTGTGCCGGCGAAAGCTGCGAGTTTGGGAATTTGCGATCGCATTTTTACCCGCGTCGGCGCAGTAGATGATTTGGCAACCGGTCAATCTACGTTTATGGTGGAAATGAACGAAACTGCAAATATTCTCAATCACGCGACGCCGCAATCATTGGTGTTGTTAGATGAAATTGGCAGGGGAACGGCGACGTTTGACGGACTTTCGATTGCTTGGTCTGTGGCAGAATATTTAGCAACTGAGATTCGGGCGCGGACAATTTTTGCGACTCACTATCACGAGTTAAATGAGTTAGCTTCTATTTTGGATAATGTCGCAAATTATCAGGTGACAGTGAAAGAATTGCCGGATCAAATCGTATTTTTGCACCAAGTTCAGCCTGGAGGTGCTGACAAATCTTACGGAATTGAAGCGGGCAGATTAGCTGGTTTACCGCCGTCGGTGATTGACCGGGCGAGACAGGTGATGAGGCAGATTGAGAAACATAGCAAAATTGCGATTGGGCTGCGGAAGGGTGTTAAAAAAGATGGCAAAAAAGAGTCTGAGGGCGAACAGTTGGATATTTTTGATGATTAAAACTTTAAGGTGATAAAAAAGTTTGTAGATGCGTAGATGTGTAGGGTGCGTCAGATCGTCCAAACCTGTTAAAATCGAAAGGATCGATATCTGACGCACCATAACCATACAACTGCGACACTTGCATCTGCCTGGGAGCATCCCACTTTGGTAATCAGTATAAATATTCAGACAATTGTCTGGCTAAGCTGATGGCATAATAGAAAGCAGATAAATTACCATAATCCAAGTTAGCATGACCCCAGAAGAACAACAGAAGCTCAAAATAAATCTCCAAGAAATAGCAGAGATCCTTTATAAGAATACCCCAGTAGACAATCTACAAAGCTTTGAATCCGTAGAACTGAGTGTGAGGGAACATTTAATTAAGACAGTAGCACCAGAAATTAGCTGTTTTTTTTCACTCGGCGGGGGGAAAAGGTTCGGGAAGAAAAAGAACCATAAAAAGTTGTGTAGGAGAAATAACTCTATCGAGCAAACAAGCCCAAAGGCAGGGAGTGAAGAAGGGAAGTCGCCTGAGTCCGAATCTGGAGAAATGTTGTTTATTATTAGTGGGAAATGAGTCTTTTGCCAATGCGGAGAGAGACCTCAAAATGTTGACAGGAATTTATGTACCCCACAGTACACAACATCGGCTATTAGATCCCTGCAAATTGCTGCCGCCTGAAACTACTGAGAAAGTAGAAGCATGTTCGTATAGACGGAGGAAACGATTGATATTGGTTCGGGGGCTGTAGAGTCTTTAATTAAACAGATTGGAGCAAGAATTAAGATTGTAGGTGCACAGTGGAACGAAAAAAATGTGCCTCAATTTTTAAGACTCAGATGTGCATATTTAAATAATGAGATTAAAATGGGTAGGTATGCTTAGTTAAAAAGCGGGATGATCCCAATGGGTGTGGTTAGCAATGGATAGAGAAACCAGAGAAATTATTGGTGTTTATATTGGCGATCGTAGCGAAGAAGGAGCAAAACAATTATGGAATTCTCTACCTCCTGTATATCGACAATGTGCTGTTTGCTATACAGATTTTTGGCAGGCTTATGCTTGTATTTTTCCTTCGCTACGCCATCAGCCAGTTGGGAAAGACAGTGGAAAAACTAATCACATTGAAAGATTGAATAATACTTTGCGCCAACGTGTTTCTCGTCTAGTAAGAAAAACTCTTTCATTTTCTAAAAAGTTAGAAAACCATATTGGTGCTATTTGGTATTTTATTCATCATTACAACTATGTTTTGAGCCAATGAATATCTAATCACTACATATTTATGACTACCCTTTAGAGCAAGCTGCCAACCAGGCAATATCAGCGCCACCAATTCAACATCAAACACAAGTGTCCGAAATTTCGGACATCGAACCAGTGCTAGACAAATTGCTAGAAACTAAGCTACACACTAAGCTAGCGGCTAAATTAGCGAAGGATGAGCGGAAAGCGTAAGTTTTAATGGCCTAACCAACCTGAAACTATTGATTTACAAAGCGTTAACAGTAGTGCGGATAAAAGGACTTGAACCTTCACTCCTCTCGGAACCAGAACCTAAATCTGGCGCGTCTGCCAATTCCGCCATATCCGCATTTTGACACTTAAATACTATAGCACACCACAGAGCGATCGGTCAATAGATTTTAGATTTTAGATTTTAGATTGAAGGAAGCGACACACTGATAAATCCGCAGGCTGATGACCAAATATAGCCTTTCTCAGTAACAGGAGGTGATCATAGGCCTCCGTGGCCTCCGTGGCCTCCGTGGCCTCCGTGGGCATAGGCATAGGACTCGCCCCCATACCTCACAACGCGATCGAACCGCTATAGCTCGATCGCCCAACATCGATTTTAGATTTTAGATTTTAGATTTTAGATAAAATAAAGCGACCCACTGATAAATCCGCAGGCTTATGACCAAATTGCTCGATCGGTCAACATCGAGAAACCCGGTCATTTGGGGACACCGGGTTCAATCGTGAGTTATCGCCACAGCAATTTTCCGTTTTTTTCACTTGTCACTTACTTTTGGCCGAGCGCTTTCCAGGTTGTTTCGTCCACCATGCCGCTAGCGGTCAAACCCTTATTCTCCTGAAAGTTCTTGACAGCCGTAGCAGTGCGACCGCCAAAAATGCCGTCGATCGGGCCCGGATCGTAACCCTGTATTTCCAAACGCACCTGTAGCGTCTTCACCTTGGAACCGACGGCGCCTTTATTTAGAAGAGTTGGAGGATTGCCGGGAACAGCAGCATTGCTCAGAATTGGAGCATTGCTCTGCACAGTTTCAGGAGCCGACGCTGGATCTGCTGCTAAAGCTGTCCAAGTTTCTTTATCCACAATGCCATCTGCGTTCAAACCCTTAGACTGCTGAAAAGCACGAACCGCCGATGTAGTGCGAGAGCCATAGGTACCGTCGATCGTCCCCACCTTGAAACTGTGAACCTGCAAGCGCTGCTGTATGGCTGCAACTTCTGGCCCGTCAGCACCCGCCGAGATAGTTTTTTCCTTTTTCACTGGCGGCTGCTCGCCCGCGTAAAAAGGCTTGTTAAACATATCTGCTTGGGACTTTCCGTCAGGCGATGCTGACGCACCCGGATCGGCGGGAGCCGTAAAGTCTCTGCGGTACTGTTCCTGCACCAAGGGTTCGGAGTCAAAAGCAGCAATTGCCTTTCGGGTTAAGCCGGGAGCGAGCAGAGCGATCAAGCTGAAAATCGTAACAGTAGTCACACGCATAAATTTCATCCTGTTGGTAAGGTTTGACAAGGTTTCCCTGTTTTCTAGTTTCTAAATCTAATTGTATTACCCGGACTGCTTTATGAGACATATAGCAAAAGCAAGAAGGAAGAATGCCTTTCGACTTCGCGATCGGGTAACAAAAAGTCCTAGGGAAGGGGTAATAGACCGCATTGGTTTGGGCCATTAAGAAAGTTCTAAGCGTCTGGCGCGGTTGCTATATCTGCCCCGGTCTCTAGAATTTCGGCAATGGGGACACCAGCAATCAGAAGTTACGTGTTAGAAGTAGGGGCCGGTTCGCACTATTCCTAATAAAGCCAGTTGATTCCGAGATGTTTCGTTACCAAAGCTCATATTTTCGTATAAACCATGTTTTTTAGCCTCAGTCTTATGGTACAAAATCGGCTATTATTCACAAATCTTTACAGGCGGATTTTGTACAAAGTTGATCTATCAAAGGCGAAGTTTTTTCCTTCAATCCTCCCGTAATATCAATTTCGGTTGTATCTGAGATGTTGCACCATTCTCAATTACTTGTTTAGGAACAGGCAAGATGCCTGTTCCACAAGAAAATTCATCTCCTGTGGAATGGGTCGTTTAGGAACAGGCAAGATGCCTATTCCACAAGAAAATTTACTCTTTGTGGAACAGGCATCTTGCCTGTTCTTAAGAATGGTGCAAAATTTAAGTTATATCGGAATTATTAAACCCCTCTGGACGCCGAGGATAGAGAGAAAGGGAAGAGAGAGATGAATAATTCCGATACCAACGGATTTGATATAAAAAGCAAAACTCGGCAGTTATCGGTTCGCGTGTTCTGCCAATAAAGCCTTCGCTCTTGGCTTGTAAATGAGATAAAACAGCGATTCTATGTAGCGGAGCATATCTTCGCGGTTTTCCTTCGACGAGTAGTTCCAGAAACCGTAAGTCCGCGCCAGTGTCAGCAGCTTGGTAGTGTGAATTTTCCAGGTATACGTGCTGTAAACTCGGTCAATTCCTCGCGTTGAAATTTCATACCAATAGTTGGGATTGTGTTCGCATTTCGATAAAAAATCTAGAATTTTTTGGGCGGTTTCCGGGTGGTTTGTCGGGTTGATATAAAACCCATTTACCCCATCTTGAATGATTTCCAGCGGGCCGCCAAACTGCGTCCCGAAAGTGGGAATGCCGGTAATCATTGCTTCGAGAATTGTCAAGCCGAAAGCTTCAAATAATGCTGGCTGAACAAATATACCTTGGGCGTCGGCGATTACCCGGTAGATTTCGCCCGACAGGCTTTTGGAAAGCCTCACTCCCAGCCAGCGAATTTTACCGTGAAGGTTGTATTGGTCGATAATTGCGTAGAGTTTTTTAATTTCTTCTGCTTCTTCGTAGTCTTCGGTTTCTTCTACCCGCAGCTTGCCAGCTACTAGAATTAAGTTGCATTTCTCTTGCAGTTCCTTGCTTTTTCCAAACAATTCTGCTAAGCCTGTCAGGTTTTTAATGCGATCGAGCCGGGCCATCGAAAATAAAGGGCGCTTTTGCGGGTCGTCGAGTTTGCCAAAGACTTGTTCGGGGTCTTCTAGAGTAAACAGCAGTTCGCCCGGCCGATCGCGATCGGCTTGCACCCGGTCTTCTATCCGCGTGTAGGGAAAGTACACACTTTCGTTGACTCCCGGCGGTACTACGTTGAATTTAGGGCTGAACAGTTCAATCCCGTTCACAACGTGGTACAAATCCGGCATCGTAAAACAATGGTAAGATTCGTACTGACCGACACTATCGGGTTGGCCCACAATCTCTTGATAAGTGCTGCTGACAATACAATTAGCTGCATTCATGGCAATTATATCGGCCGTAAATTGCAGCGAAAAATGGTACTTTTCTTCGGATTCTTGCCAGTATAGATTGCTTAACAAATATTTAGATTTTTCCAGCGCATGGGCAATATTGCACTGAGTAGTTTTGAGTTTGCGAGACAGCAAAAACGCTACCAAGTTGCCGTCGGAATAGTTGCCGACAATTAAATCTGGTTTGCCCTGAAACTCAGCCAGCAATTCTTTTTCTGCATCGATCGCGTAAGTTTCCAAATAAGGCCAAATCTCAAATCTAGAAATCCAATTTTGAGTCAGTTTGGGATTGAACTCCCGGAAGGGAACCCGCAAAATCCAAGCATTTTCTGTGCCGTGAACTTTTTCCAAACGTTCGTTGCAGCGCGTGCCGTCGCTGTTAGGAATTAACCGGGTGAGAATAATTACTTTAGGTTTGACTCCTAAACTATCGAGACCGGCAAGATGAATGTCTTCTTGCAGTTGTTTCTCTAAACTCTTGGCTTGATCGAGGACATAAACTACCTGACCTCCCGTATCTGGTCGCCCCAAAACTCCTTCTTGGCCGAACCAGCCGTGAGGAGAAACTAGGACGATTTTGAAAATCATCGGGATGCGAGAAATAAATGCTTCTAGGGTTTGCGGATCGGGGGCATCAATTAATTCGTCAAGAAGTCCTAGGGTTTCATGCACGCGGGCTGCGGTATTTCCCCAACCTGCCTCTAAACCCATCATTTGCAGAACTAATCGAAATTTTTCGTAGGGTTCTTGTTCAGAAAGTTCGCTGACAAAGGTGAGGGCTTTTTTGATTTGTTCGGAAAGTTGTTCTTGGGATTTTATGCGCTCGTTAATTAATAATTGTACGCCGTTGCAGCGGTGAAGGCGCAAGAAATTAAATAGAGTTTCCTGCCACTGTCTGGGGTCTTGAAACAGTTGGCTGGACAGGTATCGGTTGAGGAATTGCACTCCTTTGCCGATGTTTTTGGGGTCGCGAATTGTGGGGGAATAATCGTAAAAAGGGCCAAAATCTAGTTCAAGAATGTCGCCTTCTTGGGGGTGAAATTGGTTGACGAAGCGATCGCGCACATCGAGCAATTCTTGCACTGTCATCTGCTCAACCGTCAAGTCGTCTGCAACTCGCACAATTTCCATACTAGCAATTTTTGGCCGCAGCAGGACGCAAAGGCTGCCATCTTCGAGAATAATTTCCTGAACGTAGAAAATCAGTTTGCTTAAAAGAGAAGATTGATGGAACTGTTCGGGCTTTTCGTATTTGGTGCAGTAGGCGGCAAAAGCGTTAACTATGTCGTTTCGCAGTAAATAGTTGTTTCCCAAAGCGCGTAAATCGCTGGCAAACTGACGCAAGTCGGCTTTTTCGTCGCTGGCAATCACAGCCTGAAAAAGTTCAGACATACATACTCCCTTATTTAAGACTTTTTATTCCCGCTTCAAAAAAGGGCGATACTCAAACAGTATCGCCCTTTTTTGAAGCGGCTACTTTTTTTGTAATTTTAAAGTCTACAATCTGAACTTGCTATCCCTCAAATGACATAAAACTCCCCGTATTTGTGGCGAATGTAACGGATAAAGGGATCGATAGTTAAAGGTGAACCTGTAACCCGATCGATCAATTCGACAGCGGTGTATTTACGGCCGTGCTGGTAGATGTTTTGTTTTAGCCAGTTGTGGAGTACGCTAAAATTGCCCCGTTCTATTTCTACGGGAATTTCAGGATTGATTTTTACTGCTGTTTCGTAGAATTGGGCGCTCATCAAGTTGCCGAGGGTGTAACCTTGGAACATTCCGCCGATCGTACCAACATACCAGTGAACATCTTGCATCGCGCCTTCGCTGTCGGTAGCGGGGACAACGCCGAGGTCGGTTTTATAGCGTTCGTTCCAGGCTTCGGGGAGGTCTCGCACTGCTAGTTTTCCCTCTACCATTGCCAATTCTAGGTCAAAGCGGATGGCGACGTGGAGGTTGTAGGTTACTTCGTCGGCGTCGGTGCGGATGAGCGATCGCGAGACTTTGTTAATTGCCCGGTAAAATGCGTCAGTGGATACGTGTCCCAACTGTCGCAAAAATATCCCTTGGAGTTGGGGGTAGAAACATTCCCAAAAACCGCGGCTGCGCCCGACCATATTTTCCCAAAGTCGCGATTGACTTTCGTGGACGCCGGAGGAAATGCCACCTGCCAGAAGCGTGCCTTCAAATTCCGGGGAATTTCCGAGTTCGTAGAGGGCGTGGCCAGCTTCGTGGATGCTGCTGAAGAGTGCTTGATCCAAGTGGTCTTCATAGACGCGGGTGGTAATTCGCACGTCGTCTATGGAGAAGTTGGTCATGAAGGGGTGCAGGGTGGTGTCTTGCCGTCCCCGCTGGAAGTCGTACCCCATGCGTTCTACGACTTTGCGAGTGAATTCTAGTTGCTGGGATTCTGGGAATTTTTGGTGCAAGCAGGAGTCGTCGGCGGGAGGTTGGGAGGTGATGGCTTCGACTATCGGCACTAATTCTTGACGCAGTTGGGCGAAAAGCGGGCGCAGCAGGGATACTTTCATGCCGTAGTCGCTACGATCGATCAAAGGATCGGCGATGTGTTCGTAGCCGGGGAAAAA
This sequence comes from Microcoleus sp. B9-D4, assembly GCF_036705105.1. NCBI lineage: Bacteria > Bacillati > Cyanobacteriota > Cyanophyceae > Oscillatoriales > Microcoleaceae > Microcoleus > Microcoleus sp. B9-D4. Next base: position 70,306 of record NZ_JAUBTS010000013.1, on the reverse strand, counting down.
GTCGGCGTATTGCCTGCTTAATTCTAGGGTTTTTTCGAGATACGGCTCGACGGCTGCGAAGTTGTTGGCTGCCCTGGCCGCAGCCCAAGCTTCGTAGCAGTCGGCTTGGTGGCGGCAGAGTGCGGACATGAAGGTTGCCGGGAGTCGGGCGGCGCGATCGTAGTCTCTGCGGGCTATGCGGATCAGGCTGGCTGCGGTGGAGTCGTAGGGGAGGGTTTGTTCGTAGAAACGCAAGTCTTCTAGGAGTTCACCTATTTTTGGATCTGTAAATTTTTCGTGGGATATTTGTTTGAGAGTAGCCAACTGGCGGCCTCTGGCACTTCCACCTTTGGGGGGCATATAAGTTGATTGATCCCAATGCAGCAGCGACGAGGCTGATTCGATGTCGTTAACTTCTCTGAGGTGGGCTGCCAGTTGAGCGAATTTTGCTTGAGTTTTATCTAGGGTTTGCATGATTGGGGTTTATGGTGCTGTTTTACCTACAAAGGTTGCAGTGCGGCATCCGTATCCATCAATCATAGCTACCCTGAAATCAAGCTAAAAACCGCACTTCTTCCCGTATTGTACGCAATTTAGAGTCATTTTTGCATAATTTCCGGTATTTATGCGGATTGAGTTCGATCGCCTTGGATAAGTTTTCGATCGCCAGCCGGATGCTGGTAGCAACAAGTTCCTGGCTGTTTGTGAGCTCGCCTGCTTCTTTTTCCAGGGCGTAAATGCAAGCTTTTTGATAGTAAAGGTTTGGATCGTCGGGTGTGAGTGCGATGATTTTATCGTAGGAGGCGAGCGCGTCGGTAAATCGTTGAATTTTTTTGAGGGCGACGGCGCGGTTGTACCAGGCTTCGGTGTTGTCTGGCTGCAACTCTAGGGTTTTGTCCCAAGAGGCTATTGCTTCTTCAAAGCGTTGTAAGTTGGCGAAGGCTAAGCCGCGGTTGTAAAAGGTTTCGCTGTCGTTTGGCTTGAGTGCGAGGGCTTTGTCCCAGGATGCGATCGCTGATTCAAATTGTCCCATTTGTGCGATCGCCGTGCCGCGTTTGTTCCAGGCTTCGGCGGAATTCGGCCGCAGTTGCAGGGTTTTGTCGTAGGAGGCGACGGCTTCCGGGTAGAGTTTTTCATCGGCTAGGGCTAAGCCCCGGTTGTACCAGGCTTGATGCAAGTTTGGTTTGAGTTCGATCGCTTTATCGTAAGAAGTTATCGCCTCTGTATTTTGGTCTGATTTTCTCAGGGCAAATGCTTTGTTGTACCAAGCTTCGCAGTAGTCTGGTTTGATGGCTATAGCTTTCTCGTAGGAGGCTATCGCTTCTGATAATTTTTCTAAGCTGACGAGGGTGTTGCCGCGGTTCGTCCAAGCTTCGGGGTAGCTGGGGTTGAGTGCGATCGCCTTTTCGTAGGATGCGATCGCTTCTGAGAGTCTGTTGAGCTTCCGCAAAACGTTGGCACGATTATACCACGCTTCGGGATTGTTGGGTTTGATTTGTAGGGATTTGTTGTAGGCTGCGATCGATTCTTCTAGCTGGCCCAATTTTTTGAGGGCTACGCCTTGGTTGTACCAGGCTTCATAAAATGTTGGTTCAAGTTCGATCGCTTCTTCCCAAGATTCGATCGCAGCTTGGAATCGTCCCATTGCTTCTAGGGCGTTGCCGCGATCGTACAATGTTTGAGCCTTTTGGGTGTTGACTGCTATGGAATTTTCCCCTGAGTCGATCGGCTTTTCTATGCTGGCTAATTTTTGCAAGGGGTTTCACCTCATTATTTTTTGTCTAATTGATTCTTTTCTTTTTTATATGCGATCTTTTTCGCTCTTGAGTGCTTTCGATCGCGACTATTTGGTTATTTATGGCAATTTTACAGGAATTTGGGGACTTTTTCAATTTTTTTTATTATACTTCTAGAGCTTGGATTGGTAGGTATAGATTAATACTATTTTTTTGAGCTGACCGAAACCATCCAGGATGCAAGCCCCCGATTTTATCCGTGGGGTCAATGCTTCAATTCTAAAATCTAAAATCTAAAATCTAAAATCGCGCAATCGATTGACTGGGTAGAAAAGAGGAAAGGGCGATCGGGCTGACAGGATTACGTTAAAACCACAAATAACCGCGATCGCCACCAACCATATTTTTAAAACAAACCGGGCTTATGAGCATTTATTCGGGGTTAAATGCTATCTGGATCGATGTTTAATTCGCGCAGTTTAGCTGCTAAACGTTGAGCTTTTTGATCTGCTTGTTCGGCTCTTTGATTGGCTTGTTCGGCTCTTTGATTGGCTTGTTCGGCTCTTTGAGACTCTTGTTCGGCTCTTTGAGACTCTTGTTGTAGGCGCTGACGATCTAATAACCTCTCTTCTTCTAATTCCGCGTATGAAAGAAACTTTTCTCCATTAGGTCGATAAATTTCTAACCCATCTTCTCCCAACTCAAATCGCACACCTAATCTCGGACTAATCCATCCCTCCATCGGCTCAATAACTTCTAAATCTCTCTCAATTCTTTGCCAACCTTCCAGTTCATTTATTTGTGGATCGTAAAGGTAATACTCCTCAACCCCATGACGCTGGTAAAATGAAAGTTTTTTATTCATTTTAGTGTTACTGTCGTTGTGGGAGCGAATCTCAAAGACGACTTGAGGGCCAATATTATCCTCTCGATGTTGTATGTAGGAAGGGCGATCGCCTTTTGGTCTCCCAAATATCACCATCGTATCAGGTGCTTGAGAAATTTCAGGTTTCCCCTCAACGGGATACCACAGTAAATCGGCGGCCACAAAAACGTTTGGGTCATCTCTAAACAGCGATTCGCAACCTTCTTTGATTTTGACAATTAATTCGTATTGAATTGTGCTTTCTGCCATTGGTTGACCGTCGCTGGAAGGATAAATGATTTCTTGGGTTGTGACTTGCATAGTCGTTGTCTCCGAGAAGTATCTAACAAGACTTACATGATGAGGCTCTCTATTTGCACCTATTTAATAGGAAACGGTACTAGGAAAATCTTACCATTGGTCATGGAATGGTTTACCGTCAGCTATGGTATAAATGTCTTCTTCTGGGTCGAGTATCGAACCAAAATTAGGATCGATCGCTACTGTTTTAATCCATTCTGAGTCGTGGAATGGCAAGCCATCAGCTAAAGTGTAGATATCTTCCGCTGAGTCTCTGAGAGAATCAAAGGCCGGATTGCATATCGCAGCTTTTAGCCAGTCATATTCTTGTAGTTTTGCTTTGTTAATGAGGGCAGCTTCTAGTGCTTCTAGTCGCTTCAGGTCTGCATAAGTAATGATAGCAGCGATCGCCCTTCCTTCCTGTTCTATGACGATTCGTTCTCCAGTATCCTCAACGCGGGCGATGAGTTCGGGAAATCTGTCATTAGTTACAGTTACATTTAGTTGAGTCATCTTTTACCTCACTATTAATTATTCTATCATATCGTGTGTACTAGCTTCGGTTGAAAAGTGTTTTTGATGCTGTAGGGGCGGGTTCGCCAACAATTTCTGCCAATAACTAACAATCTCAAAAACCCGCCCCCACTTGGGCGGCAAATCCCTATTCTTGAATCAAGGCTTGAAACCGAATATCAGATCGAATGCTGTCAAAATCCGAGTTAGTTTTTGCCATCTCTCGGTATTCGTCAGGATTCAGATCGATCGCACGCTGCAAATTCTGAATTACTTGGTAAATTTGACTGCGTAACCCATAACAGCAAGCTTTATTATAAAATGCTGGGTGATAATCTGGTTTGAATTTTAAGGCTTTGTCGTAGGAGGCGATCGCATCTTCAAGCCTGCCTAAATTACCCAGTGCACAGCCCCGATTGTACCAGGCAACGTGTAAATCTGGTTTGATTTCTAAGGCTTTGTCGTAGGAGGCTATCGCATCTTCCAACCTGCCTAAATTATACAGTGCACAGCCCCGAGTGTTCCAGGCTTCGTGATTATCTGGTTTAATTTCTAAGGCTTTGTCGTAAGAGGCGATCGCCTCTTCTAGCCAGCCTAAATTATACAGTATATAGCCCCGATTCAACCAGGCTTCGCGATAATCTGGTTTGATTTCTAAGGCTTTGTCGTAGGAGGCGATCGCATCTTCAAGCCTGCCTAATATACCCAGTGCAACGCCCCGATAGAACCAGGCTTCGTGATAATCTGGTTTGATTTCTAAGGCTTTGTCGTAGGAGGCGATCGCATCTTCCAGCCTGCCTAAATTATCCAGTGCAAGGCCCCGACTCAACCAGGCTTCGTGATAATCTGGTTTGATTTCTAAGGCTTTGTCGTAGGAGGCTATCGCATCTTCATCTTCAACAAGCCTGCCTAAATCATCCAGTGCAATACCCCGATTAGACCCGGCTACGTGATAATCTGGTTTGATTTCTAAGGCTTTGTCATAGGAGGCTATCGCATCTTCATGCCTGCCTAAATTACGCAGTGCAACGCCCCGATTGTTCCAGGCTTCGTGTTTATCTGGTTTGATTTCTAAGGCTTTGTCGTAGGAGGCGATCGCTTCTTCATGCCTGCCTAAATTACCCAGTGCAACGCCCCGATTGTACCAGGCTTCGTGATAATCTGGTTTGATTTCTAAGGCTTTGTCGTAGGAGGCGATCGCATCTTCATGTCTGCCTAAATTACCCAGTTCAACGCCCCGATTAATCCAGGCTTCGTGATAATCTGGTTTGATTTCTAAGGCTTTGTCGTAGGAGGCTATCGCTTCTTCATGCCTGCCTAAATTATCCAGTGCAAGGCCCCGATAGAACCAGGCTTCGTCATAATCTGGTTTGATTTCTAAGGCTTTGTCGTAGTCGGCGATCGCATCTTCTAGCCTGCCTAATTTACCCAGTGCAATGCCCCGATAGAACCAGGCTTCGTCATAATCTGGTTTGATTTCTAAGGCTTTGTCGTAGTCGGCGATCGCATCTTCATGCCTGCCTAAATTATACAGTATATAGCCCCGATTCTTCCAGGCAACGTGATAATCTGGTTTGATTTCTAAGGCTTTGTCGTAGTCGGCGATCGCATCTTCATGCCTGCCTAAATTATACATTGCATTGCCCCGATTCTTCCAGGCAACGTGATAATCTGGTTTGATTTCTAAGGCTTTGTCGTAGGAGGCGATCGCTTCTTCAAATCTTCCTAAATTACACAGTGCAAGGCCCCGATTGTTCCAGGCTTCGTGATAATCTGGTTTGAATTCTAAGGCTTTGTCGAAGTCGGCGATCGCATCTTCATGCCTGCCTAAATTACCCAGTGCAACGCCCCGATAGAACCAGGCTTCGTGAAAATCTGGTTTGAATTCTAAGGCTTTGTCGTAGGAGGCGATCGCTTCTTCTAGCCTGCCTAATTTACGCAGTGCAATGCCCCGATTCTTCCAGCCTTCGTGATAATCTGGTTTGAATTCTAAGGCTTTGTCGTAGGAGGCGATCGCATCTTCATGCCTGCCTAATATACCCAGTGCAACGCCCCGATAGAACCAGGCTTCGTGTTTATCTGGTTTGATTTCTAAGGCTTTGTCATAGGAGGCGATCGCTTCTTCTAGCCTGCCTAAATTAACCAGTGCATTGCCCCGATTGTTCCAGGCTTCGTATAAATCTGGTTTGATTTCTAAGGCTTTGTCGTAGTCGGCGATCGCTTCTTCTAGCCTGCCTAAATTAACCAGTGCATTGCCCCGATTGTTCCAGGCTTCGTGTTTATCTGGTTTGATTTCTAAGGCTTTGTCGTAGTCGGCGATCGCATCTTCATGCCTGCCTAAATTACCCAGTGCAACGCCCCGATTGTTCCAGGCTGCGTGTTTATCTGGTTTGATTTCTAAGGCTTTGTCGTAGTCGGCGATCGCATCTTCATGCCTGCCTAAATCACCCAGTGTAACTCCCCGATAGAACCAGGCTTCGTATAAATCTGGTTTGATTTCTAAGGATTTGTCGTAGTCGGCGATCGCATCTTCTCGCCTGCCTAATTTACCGAGTGCATTGCCCCGATTGTTCCAGGCTTCGTGATTATCTGGTTTGATTTCTAAGGCTTTGTCGTAGGAGGCGATCGCTTTTGCGTATTCTTCACCAAAGCTATACAATAAACCTTGTTCTAAAAACAAATCAGCTTTTTGTTCTGGTGTTGGCTCATACTCATCAATTAAAACTTGAATTCTCACCAATTCCCGTTTCCGTTCTTGAGGAGTCAAAGCTAGATCATCTTCTTGGTTCCATCTTTTCCAACAAGCTTGCCTTTTTTCAGATTCTTGAGTCATAATTTGATATTTTTGTGATAATTTTAAAGTATTTTTTGTAGCCCATCTTAGTCCGCGCTTGAGTGGACTTCGTTTGTCTAGAAGCGATTTCAATCGCCGCATCATCTAAGTTGGGTGGGGGCGGGTTTTTGAGATTGTCGGTTTTCGGCAATTATTATTTGTAAAACCCGCCCCTACAGCATTTATCAGGCTTGGTATTTTTTCAGAATAGCAACTTTTTCGGGGAAGATTTCGATCGCCATTTTGTCATCATAACGAGTCGCGAGCGATCGCCTCACCTCGCCCAAAAACAGCGGCTGCGACAGCCCAGGTTCAGGATGTACCACTGTACGAACCCGGATGGTCATGTAGTCTCTGCCGCGCCCAGAGCGCCCTGGAGAGTACAAATCCGCAGCCGCTTGCTGCATCGTTGCTTCTAATTCCGATTCGGTGATCGTAGGTGGCACAGTAACTACTGTTTGAGCGCCGCCAGTATCGTAAACTAAAGAATAGCGCACCGCACCAGGAATTTCTGTACGGGAAAACAGTCCCAAACCGAGACCAAATATACTCGCAGCAATTACTCCCATAAAGCTTGTCACTCCTACCAATCGGAAGCGAAAACCCCATTTGAAGATAAATGCTATAACTGTTAAAATAGCCAAAGCTACTGTCAGAATTCCCGCCCATTGGGCGTACATTAAAAGGTTAGAATTTACGCTCATTTGATGATTTGTTGACTGTTGACTGTTGACTGTTGACTGTTGACTGTTGACTGTTGACTGTTGACTGTTAACTGTTGATATTAGTTACCGATGCCCAATGCCCAATGCCCAATGCCCAATGCCCAATGCCCGATGCCCAATGCCCAATGATTAATTAAGCCTTTCGGGCCACAAGCAGATAAGTCATCATATCGCCTTTCCCCTTCACTGGAATCACGCCACGCTCCTCAAAAACGTACTTATCCCGCAGGCGCTCGTAGGTAGCAACTGTCACCTGAATGCTGCCGGGGACGCCTTGAGATTCCATGCGGGAAGCTGTATTTACCGTATCTCCCCACAAATCGTAAGTAAATTTTTTAGTACCGATTACCCCAGCTTCTACCGGGCCTGTGTGGATGCCGATGCGGATGCTGAGGGGCTGACCTCCCTTGGTACGAATCTTAGGCATTGCTGCTTGAATTTCCAGCGCCATTTCGGCGATCGACTCGGCGTGGTCTTCGCTGGGCGTCGGCAAACCGCCAACCACCATATAAGCATCGCCGATCGTCTTAATTTTCTCAAGTCCGTAGCGCTCGGCCAACTCGTCAAAAGCCGAAAAAATCTCGTTGAGCAACTCCACCAATTGCGCCGGCGATAAATGAGCCGAAAGCTTAGTAAAACCGACCAAATCGGCAAACATCACTGTTACCTCAGCGAAACTGTCTGCGATCGTAATTTCCCCGTGTTTCAGGCGCTGTGCGATCGCCTTCGGTAAAATATTTAACAGCAAACGCTCGGACTTTTCTTTTTCCTGAGCCAACTCATGTAAATAGGCCTGTTCCTTATCCCGCAGTCGCTTCTTTTCCAGACAAGCGCTAATTCGAGCCTTGAGCAATACCGGATTGAACGGTTTAGAAAGATAATCCTCCGCCCCCAACTCTATACACCGAACGATACTGTCGATATCGTCCACCGCCGAAATCATAATCACCGGGATGTAGCGCAAATTCTCGTCCGCCTTCAGACTTTCGAGTACCTGATAGCCGTTCATTTGCGGCATCATAATGTCTAGCAGAACCAAATCAAAAGGAACGCTTCGCAACATTTCCAGAGCTTGCAGACCATCTTCAGCAACAGTCACCACATGGCCTTGACGCTGAAGTCGGCGGGCCAGCAAATCGCGGTTTACCTCATTGTCGTCAACAACCAGCACGCTGCCCTCGTCACCTTTCATGTCAGGGCCTCTTTCAGAAGAGTTTCAATTTTACCCAAAAGTCGGGGAAACTCGACCGGTTTAGTGTCATAGTCATTGCAGCCTGCAGCAAGACACTTTTCACGATCGCCCGCCATTGCGTGAGCCGTCAGCGCAATCACCGGAATCCTGCTAGTTTCAGGAGCCGCCTTAATTTGCTGCGTTGCTTGCCACCCGTCGAGAACCGGCAGACTCATATCCATCAGAATCAAATCCGGTACTTTCGCGAGCGCCATCGACACTCCCTCAGCACCGTCAACAGCAATAAAGACCTCATGTCCCTTGCGGGCCAGACGCCTAGAAAGCATATCCCTATTCATTTCGTTATCTTCGACCAACAGGATTTTAGCCATTGGTGTTCTCCTTGCCTTTCGAGTCGTACCTGCGATCGAACCTGTCATTTACTATAGAGCGAACATCGTGCAACAAAGTATCGCAACTGTAGACTCCCTTTTGTAGTACCCGCTCGACGTAGCCGTTTAGCTGCTGGCTTTCTGCAGGTGTCAAGTTTTTCCCCGTGATCACAACAATCGGTATAGGATCTCCCGAATGGGATTTACGAATTTCCCCGATCAACTCAAAACCATCCATTTCTGGCAACATCAAATCCAGTAATATCAGGTGCGGGCGAGCAACTTTTAGCCGATCGAGAGCAGCGCGTCCGCTATCAGCTTCCGTTACTGCCCAGCCTTGTGTTTCTAGTACGCATCGCAGTATTTCGCGCGTGGCAACGTCGTCTTCCACAATTAGAATCTGACAGGTCAAATTGTTACTTGCAACGCCGTCTTGGTCGCGTCGGTACTTGTTCAACAAGGCAGCCAGCCGTTTGCCGTCCACTGGTTTGGTGAGGTAGTCCGAGGCACCCAATGCAAAGCCGAGGCTTTTGTTGCCCACAAAGGATAGCAGGATTACGGGAATTTCGGCAAGGTCAGGATCTGCCTTCAGCGCTGAAAGTACCGCCCAGCCGTCCATTCCGGGCATGATCACATCCAGGGTAATGGCGTCTGGCCGTAGTTGCTTAGCGAGCCGGAGAGCTTGCTCGCCACCGCCGGCGACTTCTACGTGCAGTCCTTGGCGACTGAGGGTGCGCTGGATTAAATCCCGCGAGATCGGGTCGTCGTCCACTACCAGCACCGTGCCGACCGCGGGGGCGTCCAGAGGGCTAGTGCTGTCGTGGACTTTGTTGGGGATTTCCGGCTGTTTGATGGCGCTGGGCAAGATCACGGTGAAAGTGGTGCCGGAGCCCAAGGTGCTGCTGACCTCAATGCTGCCACCCATCATCTGACAGAAGCGCTGGCTGATTGCTAGTCCCAAACCGGTGCCACCGTACTCGCGGGTAGTCGAGGCATCAGCTTGGGTGAAAGGTTGGAAAACTCGCTCCAATTGCTCTTGTGTCATGCCGATGCCGGTGTCGGCGACGCGGAAACTTAAAAATTCGGAGTTGGAAATTAAAATTTGGGAAGATTCCTCTTGATTTTTCATTTTTAATTGTTCATTTTTAATTCTTTCCACTCCGATCGCAATTCTCCCGTTTTGTGTGAATTTGGCAGCGTTGCTGAGCAAGTTAAGCAGCACTTGCCGCACTTTGGTCATGTCCGCGTGCATGGTGTCGAGGTTGTCTGGACAGTACACTTCTAGGGTATTACCGTTTTTCTCTACCAGCGGCCTTGCCGTGGCAACAGCACTTTCAATTAAGCTATGGATGTCGAAGGTTTCTAAGTAGAGATCCATTCGGCCTGCTTCAATTTTAGAAATATCTAGGATGTCGTCAATCATGGACAGCAGGTGTTTGCCGGCGCTGCAGATTTTTTCGAGGTCGGGGACGAAAGCTTCATCGCCCAATTCTTCGGCTTCTTCTTGGAGCATTTCGCTGTAGCCGATGATGGCATTGAGGGGTGTGCGAAGTTCGTGGCTCATGTTGGCGAGAAATGTGCTTTTTGCCCGGTTGGCTGATTCTGCTGCTTCTAGGGCCAACTGCATGGCGGATTCTGCCTGTTTGCGATCGGTGATGTCTTGGACTGTGCCTTCGTAGTACAAAACCCTGCCGTTTTCGTCGCAGATGCTGCGGGCGTTTTCAGAAATCCATATCGTGCTACCGTCTCGGCGGTATATTTGGGATTCAAATTTTGCCACTTGGCGGCGCGCGCCCAATAGGGCTATAAACTCGGCGCGCCGATTGGGGTTAACGTAAAATTGACGGTTGATATCGGTGAGTTCGGCGAGCATTTGGGTACTGGATTCGTAGCCGTAAATTCGAGCTAGTGCGCTATTGCCGCTGAGGTAGTACCCGGTCGGCGTTGTCTGGAATATGCCTTCGACTGCGTTTTCAAAGATGCTGCGGTATTTTGTTTCGGATTGTCTCAAGGCTGCTTCTGCTCGCTTGCGCTCTAGGACATTGGCGAGCATTTCTCCTACCATTTTTAGCTGTGTGGATATTTCGGTTGCTCGACCTGCTGTTTGCTTTAAGCCCTCGAATCCGAGAAATCCTACTAGGTTTTTACTACAACCAATTAGGGGAATAATTATCAGCGATTGGATATTTTTTAGCGGTTTTTGTGATTCTAAATTATTTAGGGAAGCGCCCATTGCAGGTATTGAGGCGATTGCTGTTTGATTGACTGTTTGGGATGGGGAGTCTGTCTGGAATTGGGCTGGATTTTGACCGATAAAATAGGCAATTTCGGCGATTGCTGAGGGCGGGAGTTCGCCAATTTCTGGAATAGAGAGGCATTCGGCGCGATCGAGCTTTTCTGCAATCCAAGGGATTTGTGCGATGTCTATTGGTTTGTCGGTGCTGTTTTTGACTGCCGGAATGCTTTCGCCGCACCACTCGTAGGTTTTGTCGGCGCGGGTTTTGTCGAATGATAACAGGTAGATGTAACTGCGGTCAAACCCGCTCAATGTGGTGATCGCTTCCAGGGTTTGATCGATGCCTTTGTCTATTTCTGATAAGGGCTGGCTGATGAAATGGGTTGACAAACGGGCAATCAACTGAGCGAATTCTATTCGATACTGCAAAGATTCTTCTACTTTTTTGAGTTCGGTAACGTCTCGAAAGCTCCAGACTCTACCGATTGTTTTCGCTCCGACTTTTGATGGCAACGAATTTAATTCAATAATTCTTCCGTCTTTAAATTCTAATAATTCGCTGATTTGAGTATCTGAATCTGCAGACACTTTGAGCAGGTTTTGGAGAAATCCTTGCGGGTCTTTTAATTGTTCCCTGTCGAAGGGGAATCCTGTTTTGAGCGTTTTTTTGACTGTGCCGAAGGTCGATCGGCTCAAGTTTCCTTGGCTGGCGGACAAACCCCACATCTCTAGAAATTTCTGATTATAATTACATATATTGCTGTTTCTGTCAACCGCCAGAATTCCTGCATCTGTAGATTTTAGAACTGCTTGCAGTATCGAGAGCGATTGCTTGTGTTCTCTAATGTCAATGTCAAAAATGTCAAAAAACACCAAGACTGATATTTCGCTGCCCTCTACTGCGGGATGAAAAAAATAGGAAACTGGTAAAATCTTGCCGTCGCGACACAAAAACTCGTCGTCCCAATTGTTGCAAGGTTGACTGGAAGCGATCGCCTCTTGTAAATCTAGTGTAGGTGCGATCGGCCTATCTTCAGTATTGCGGGGCGACTGTTTCGGAGCCGTCAAAACTTGGGATTTGTTGCCTTTGTTTTGCTTCCCGATGCGGTCTAGCAGGGAAACGCCTGCAAGTTCCGACTCTCGCCACCCCAGCAAGCGTTCGGCTTCTGGATTCACCGAGATTACACAGCCCTTTGCGTCAAGGATACACAATCCCGCTCCCCAACTGTTGACACTCGCCCGCAGTCGATCGAATTCTGAAGCTGTTGGAGAGTCTTGAGGGGACTGGGGCGAGTCAGTTAAATCCTTGAGAGCCACCGTCTCCGAGTTCAAGCAATCCTGCTGCTGAAGTTCTTGCTGACTCAGAGCTCCGTCATAGCTACAACTTACCTGCTCTAATAAAAGCTGCCACTGCTCAGCAGTGGGAGGGGGAGACTCGCCGACTAAACCGAGCTGTTCGAGTTGGCGCTGGAGGTGGGGGTGCATATTTTCTGGCGCTTTGTAGGCAACTTTCTACAGTATATCTTTTTAATTAATAGTATATATATGTAGGTATACGGTTAGGGGAAAAGTACGCGATCGAAGTCTCTAACAGGTTTTCTTGAGAAGCCGAGGGATCATCTCTGCTATCCAAAATCTTTCAAACTGCGCTAATTATATTAATTATCAGAACTTTTAAGGGTTGTCAACCAACTAATCCTCTGAATGTCGGCAGCACGCTCAAAAATAATATCATCTTATCAAGTCAATACTCAGGAAAGTTGTGGTAACGACACTACAAGGTTTACAGGACAAGGATCATAAAAAGTCGAATTAAATGCAAGGCCGGGGTGGAGCTGACATTGATTTAATTATCCACAGTCGATCAAAGTCAAGCGAGAATAAGCCCTTGGGCCATAGAAAAACGGTTCGGAGTATTAATCCAGTGAACTTACCCTCAAAAACTAGGTGGTCGCCAAAAAAACGATCGCGGACGCGGGTACTGGACAGGAAAAATTATTATTCCCCGGCCACCAGCAAAGATTTCAGCACTTTTCGTATTTACTCATAAATTAATTATGGTGATCTAACCCGCCCTCATCTTCTACCTGTATAGCAATTCTAAATTATTTGTAAATTTATTACTCCCTAGCAAGCGAGTTCGGGTAGGGTGGGGGTGGGGTAAAATTTTTACGATTAATTTAAGATTACTCTCTATTATAAAAACCTCGTAAAAAACTGAGTTTTTAATGTGATAAATTATGTGTAAAATCTCCCTATCGGCTAGCGAAATAATCAGCCAAGTGTGGAGAGTAATAAATTGTTCATGTCTCGAAAATAACTGTAAAAAAATATTATCTATCAGACTTTTCGGTTGAGATTGAAAGGTCGGTGAAAATAGCTGGCAGCCGAATAGTAAAGGTAGAACCTTTGTCCACCTCGCTGAATGCGGTAATGTCTCCGCCCATCATTTCGCAGAATTTCTTAGTAATCGTCAGCCCCAAACCAGTGCCACCGTACTTCTTAGTAGTTGAGGAATCGGCTTGGGTGAAAGGATCGAAGATTTTGGCTAACTGTTCGGGACTCATGCCAATGCCGGTATCTTTGATTGTAAAAACGATCCATTCTTGAGAGGAAGACAAGAGAGACAAGGTATTTTCAGCTTTGCCACCTTCTCTATATGCTCCAAGTTTTTTGCTTTTCTTTGCAGTGTCGGCGGGGGTTTCGGATCGGGTAACGGTGAAGGTAATCGCGCCGGAGCAAGTAAATTTCGCGGCATTGCTGAGGAGGTTGAGCAGAGACTGCCGGAGTTTAGTCAAGTCGGTCTGCATCGAGCCAATATCCTGGGGGCATTGTATTTCTAGGATATTGCTATTTTTGTCGGCCATCGGCGCGATCGTGGCAACTACTTCCTCAACCAGAGTTGAAATGGTGAAGGTTTCAAGGTGGAAGTCGATGCGGCCTGCTTCAATTTTGGTCAAGTCGAGAATATCTTTAATCAGCGCGAGTAGGTGCTGGCCGGCCGTGTTAATTCTCTGGAGGTCGTCGATGAACTCTTCGGCACCCAGCTCTCGGGCGTCTTCTTGCAGGATCTCGCTGTAGCCGATGATGGCGTTGAGGGGGGTTCTGAGTTCGTGACTCATGTTAGCGAGAAAAATGCTTTTGGATCTATTTGCAGCTTCGGCGGCTAATGCGGCGCGACGGAATTCTTCGGAACGCAAGCGTTCGGTGATGTCGGTGGTCATGATTAAAACGCACTGAGTGCTGCCGAGGTGGATGAGTTCCACTGACAGCAGCCAGTCGCGCACTTCGCCGGCTTTGGTGCGAATTTTGATTTCTTGGTTGCTGATCGAATTTTGTGATTGCAAAATCTGGGCGAGCCGCCCCCCGTCTTCTGAATTGACAAATATTCCTAAGTCGCTGGGAGTGCGGCCGATAAATTCGTGCCGCAGCCAGCCTAATGAGCGCAAAAAGCTTTCGTTGGCATCGAGGAAGCATCCGTCTGTGAGGGTGCAGATGCTGATCCCGACTGGGGAGGCGTGAAAGGCCTTGGAAAATCTTTCTTCTGAAGAACGCAGGGCGGCTTCGGCTTGCTTTCTGTCTGTGATGTCTTGGACGGTGCTGGTGATGTAGAGGGAGGTGACGGCGGCTTGTTCGTAGACTGTGCGGTTGCTACCGTCGGGGAGTATGAGCCTGTAGTCGATGCTGTAAGGCTGTTGCTGAAATAAAGCGGCTTCGATCGAGGTTTTGACTAATTCTCTGTCTTCAGGGTGCACGTATTCCAAGAAGACTTCCAGGCTGGGTTCAAAAGTTCCCGGTTGCTGTCCCAGGATGCGGTAAATTTCCTCTGACCATCGCAATTGCTGGGCGTTGCGGTCTAAGTCCCAGTTGCCTAGCTGGGCGATGCGTTGGGCGTTAGCGAGGCTGGCTTCGCTGGCGCGCAGGGAGGCTTCTGCTTGGTGGCGTTCGGCGACGGTGGCAGCTAAGACTAAGCCGGTGACGGCGATGACGGCGATGAAGGCTTGGAGGGATAACAGTGCTTGGGGGATACTGCTGGCGTGTTTGAGGAAGGGGCCGCTGCCTCGGGCGATACCCCAGATGGCGAAGCCGCAGAGGATGAAGTTGGAGAGGGCGGTGTAGCGCTGACCGAATCGAAAGGCAGCCCAAACTACTAGGGGAAATGGTAAGTATTCGAGGGGATAGCGGGCGTAGGCGGCGCGGGTGCGGGAGCAAAAGACGAGCCAGCCGACTGCGAGTAGCAGCAGCAGCCAAATCGCTCGTTCAGCTATCTGTTTGCGATGGGTGGGGACTTTGGGCAATTGTTGCCACGTCAGCAGCAGCGGGGCGACGAGCAAAATTCCCATAGCGTCTCCTACCCACCAAGTCCCCCAAATCGTGCCAAAATTGCTCCAGCTAGATAAACCGGTCAGGCATACGACGATGCTGCCGATGGTGGAGTTGATTAGGGTAGATCCCAAGGCTGCTAGTCCGACTATTCCTAAAACGTCTTTGAGCCGATCGAGCCCGGCGCTAAAGTTAATGCGCTGCAGTAGATAAGTTCCCGTCCACGCTTGCAGGGTTCTGGCGCCTGCGGAGATCAATGCCGTGCCGATGTTGGCCGACGGTACGCTCATGCTGAACAGGAAGCCTCCGATCGCGATTCCCGGCCACAGTTGCCGCCCGAACAGCAGCAGGGCGGCTTGGGCAATTCCTGCTGCCGGCCACATCGGGTAAATTTCTGAACTGAGGGTGAGGCTGGAAATGGCGAATTGCGAGGCCCAATAGTAGACCAGGGCGATCGCGCCTACTGCGAGGAAGTACCGCCAGGAATGTCCTTTGATTGCGTTAAGGAACTTTGTCTGCATTGTCGTTTGGGGAAAAGGTGGACGGTGGTTGGGATCTCAGGATGTGGCACGGGACAGGCACAGGGTAGAGAAAATGTTTCTATTAGGTGATGGTAGGTCATGGGTGGTAGGTAGTGGGAGAAGCTTTTGAGCTAACTTTTTGTGGTGCCGTTGAGGGAGCGGTTTTTTTGTTCGATCAAATCTGCCCATGAATTTCGGGAGTATCGCTTTTTTGTAAATATATCTCTAATGGCTAAGCAATTGGTTTGTAAATTTTTGGTTTTTGTTAAAAATTTATTACCGAGGGACAGGGGGTGTCTTTTTTTGTCGGGCGATCGTAACTCAATTCACCCTAACATCTTGCACCATGCTCAATAATACCTAAAATACCTAAAATACCTAAAATACCAATAACAGCGACGTAAAATCTCTGCTTTTAGGTATGTTTGGGGCCCGAAACACGGTTTCTGATTAGAATTGCAGGCGGTAGTGATTTTCCCTAGATTTTTAACCAATTAATCGACGCTTCAAGTCTGGCGATCGAATACAGTGAAAGCGGATAATTTACAGTTAAGAAAAATATTTTTTCTGGTCTATTTCTCTTTGGCTGTTGCAATATCTAAGGTTAGTGTCAAACGCTCTTGAGATTCTTTAAGAGCGTCTTGGGGGTTGCGGCCGAGAAGGGTTGCCTCTATTGCGCGACCGAGGTTTTCTGATAGGCGGGAGTAACCTGATATAATGGGTCGCGCTCTGGCTGAGTTCATTTGTTCTAAAAATACTTGCAAAACAGGGTTTTTTTCCACAAAGCTTTGATAAGCTTGGCTCTGTCTCGATTTTAAGTTAATGGGTAAATAACCTGTTCCCAATGCCCATGCTGTTTGGAATTCTTCACCTATAACGTATTCTAAGAATACTAGGGCTGCTCGCTCTCGTTCTGGCGAGGTTTTCATTAAAAATAGGTTTTCACCCCCAACGACGGCTGCGGGGCGTTTGAGGATCGGTAAAGGCATTGCTGCGTAGTCGATCGCGCTTTGCTGCAACTGTGCTAGCGTCCACGGCCCGGTGATTTGCATGGCGACTTTCCCGGCGATGAAGTTGTCGAGTTCGTAACCGCGTTCGGGTGCTGACAATATTGCTGAACCTTCTTTTAACAAGTCTCTCCACAATTCTAAGGCAGCGTGAGAACCGGAATTATCTATTTGGGGTACAGGACTTTGAGGTATTTCGCCTTTGAGTTCGCCGCCTGCGCTGAACATGAATGGCAGCCAGGTAAATACTGTCCATTCTCCTTTGCCTAGGGGGAGCACTATGCCGTGTTGATCTGTGCGGCCGTCTCCGTTGGTATCTCGCGTGAGCGATCGGGCTACTTGCTTTAATTGCGCCCAATTCTGGGGCACTTTTTTGATTCCTGCTGCTGCAAATAAGCTGGGACGGTAAAATATGGCGACGTTGTTTGTGCCTAGGGGAACTGACCAAGTGTGTCCGCCGAGTTCCATTGACTCGAAGAGGGCCGGGTCGATTTCGGCTTTCCGGGGCGATTTGTCGAGCCAGTTTTCTAAGGGCACAATTGCGTTGAGTTCTGCTAGTTTTCCGGCACTTGTAGGGCTATTCCACAGCAAATCCGGCGGGGCATTTCCAACTATTGCTGTTAGTATTTTTGGGAGTTGTTGGTCTGGCTGGCCGATGTAAACTGGTTTAATCTGGATGTTGGGATGTGTTTTGTTAAATTGGTCTGTGAGGGTTTGAAATACGTCGCGGTTTGGGGGGGGATTGATGCCGTGCCACAGTGTGAGTTCGATCGGTTCGCCGTTTTTTGAGGCTGGGGTTGTGCTGTTTTGACAGCCGCTTAATATAAGCAGATTTAAGGTAATTAAAAGGCTGATCGCTAGTTTGATTGGCTTTTTAATGGCTTTGGATAATTGGGATAAAATCATTTGTTAGTGGGATTCAGGGAAGATTTTTTTTACCGCAGATGAACGCGGATAGTTAGAGGTTGGTAAAACGAGCTAAATCTAGAAAATCTGCTGGTAGCTGATTTCTCTCTCCATCGGAGGTGTTTTGAAACAAAACGGTGAAAGCTCCTGCTCCTAGTCTATCTTGCGGCCACATCCGATAGCAAGGAATTTCTGTCAAATGCGATCGATATTTTTCTAAATGAGGAACAGTGACTGGCCGAAATTCGGGGAATTTGCTTAACAGCCATTCGCTGACTTGTTCATTTTCTGCGGTTGAATAAGTGCAGGTCATGTATGCAAGATAACCTTGGGGCGCTACAATTTTAGCAGAATTGGCTAAAATTCTTTTTTGGCGGTTGGCATTGCTGTTGATGGTGACATGATGAAAGCAGCCTGGTGCTTTGTCTCCTTTTGCTAAGAGTGATTGACCAGTACAAGGAGCATCTACTATTACTAAATTAGCCGTTTGTGGCATCTTTTCGGCAAGTATTTTTGAATCGACGTTGGCGGCGGCGGATGGTTGAATTTGGCACCGTCTTAAATTAGAGCTCAGCATTCCCATGCGTTTGCCTATAACTTCGTTACACAACAGCAATTCTGGGTTTAATGTTTTCCAGGCAAATATACTTTTTCCTCCGGGGGCGGCGCACATATCTAAGATTAGTTTGATGGGCTGGGGTATTGTTAATAGTGTGGAGGCGGCGAAGATTGAGGAAAAGTCGAGACAGTAGTAATGTCCTGCTTGATGTAAGGAATGTTTTCCCGGCTGGGATTCTAAGGCTAGTCTATCTACAAATTCGGGTTGCCAAGAAACTGGAATTTCGAGATTAAATGGGTTTTCTGTTGGTTTTGGTTGCACCCACAAGATGGCAGGATTAAAAGCTTGGGGATTGGTGACGGCATGAATAAACTTTTCTTGTTCGGCGGTGTCGGCAAATAAGCTGCGGCTGAGTTTAAGCAGGAGATTCGACGGTTTTTCCATGTTCGAGGAGATATGATAAGATTGAGATTAGCAGTGACAAAGGTATATTAGAGGCTAATTATTAGTGTAAAACAGTTATAGTTAACTTGGGAAGCAGGGATGCAAATGTTGTTGCGTTTATCAAACTCATTGCTTTTGAGCGTTCGAGTCGGGCTGCACCTGAGTATCAATCGAGATTTTTTTTGCCGATCGCACAAGTCGGAACTATTGTCAAAGTGTATAATCTAGGAGCCAACTACTATTGTTTGAGCTGACAAATAAACATTACATGAGTCCGGAAGGTAAAAATACTCATAAAGTCGCTTGTATCATAGCTGCTACGCGCTGAATAGTCTGTATAATATACTAGGGTTTTTTGCCATTACTTACTTGATGACTAATGAGTAATGACTGAGGACTACTTACTAATAACGAAGAATCTATGAAAATTGTTTTTTTTGGCACTCCCGATTTTGCTGTTCCTACTTTATCCAGTTTGCTAAGTCACCCAGAATTTGAGGTTGTGGGTGTGGTGACTCAGCCGGACAAACGCCGGGGAAGAGGTAATCAATTGATGCCTTCACCTGTAAAAGATGTGGCTTTAAATCACAGTCTCCCGGTTTGGCAGCCGCAGCGAATTAAGAAGGATGCGGAAACAATTGCCAAATTGCGAGAAGCGGAGGCGGATGTGTTTGTGGTGGTGGCTTACGGCCAAATTCTTTCTCAAGAAATTCTGGATATTCCTAGTTTGGCTTGCGTTAATGTTCACGGTTCAATTTTGCCGAAGTATCGCGGTGCCGCGCCGATTCAGCGCTGTCTTTTTGACGGGGAAAAGACAACAGGAATTACTACTATGCTGATGGATGCTGGGATGGATACTGGGGCGATGCTATTGAAGGCTTTTGCTGGTATTTCACTGTTGGATAATGCTGATTCTTTGGCGGATAGGTTGGCGGAAGTTGGGGCGGATTTGTTGATAGAAACTTTGGTAAAATTGAGGGACGACAAAATTGAAGCTGTTGTTCAAGATGATGCTGAGGCGACTTATGCGCCGATGATTAAGAGTGCGGATTATGTGCTGGATTGGTCGAAAAGTGCGATCGACCTTCACAATCAAGTTAGGGGCTTTTTCCCGGATTGCACGACAACTTTTCGCGGCAATTCTCTGAAGGTGATAGCTACTGTACCCGTCGGGCCGGAATATTGGCTGCAAATGCCAGCGGATTTGAGAGTTTTGGAACGCGAATGGCCTGTTTTGTCGGAGTTATCGGGGGAAAATGGGGAAGTTGTTAAGGTTGTGAAGGGGTTGGGGGCGATCGTCCAAACCGGTGATGGTTTATTATTATTGCGGGAGGTGCAGTTAGCGGGGAAAAAGGTGCAGTCTGGGGTGGATTTTGCGAATGGAACTCGGTTGGTTATAGGGGAAGTTTTTGGGAGTTAAATAGTATGTTTAGGGCGGGCAGGATGCCCAACCCCTACTCCCCACAAGAGTTGGAATAAAAATAATCCTGTAATTAGATGCGCGATGCTTGACTTAAAATTCGACCAAAACTTCCTCCGCGCCGCCCAACAAACCCTGCGCGGCCTCCAACATACTCTCAGCAACATCTTTCAAATCTTCGCGACTGGCCAGATAAGTTTTCAAAGCTTCTAACGGTTCTATACTATTATTAGCATTCAATTCTGGTAAACGCGGCCTCGCTAACTGACTGACTAATTCCGGCTGGATGGTGTAGCTGTGCGCTTCCCCCAGAAGTGCGTGCAATTCTGCGTTGTCGATTAAATCTAATTGTTCCGATCGCAATTGGTAAATCAATCTCACAACCGCGTCTTGTATCTCTTTCTTGCCAATAGCTTTAACTAACTCGGCTTGCGGGTTTTCCGATTCGGAAACATTCACTTTAATCGTCTGAAACACCCGCACTGGCAAAGTGCAAAATTCCCACTCTGCTTTCCCCCGTTCCAAATTAACTAACACAAAACCTTTATCTTCTTTCTCTTCACTAAAGTCAACTCGTTCGATACTTCCGGGATAAATTACGGGCGGATTGTTGGAAGCATTGAGATTTTGGTGTTTGTGAACGTGACCGAGGGCAACGTAATCAAAACAAGGGCGAGTTAGCATGGAAACGGGTATGTTAAAACCTTTGCCAACTGCTAAAAAACGTTCGGCGCCCAGACTGGCTTTATCTGCCATTAAATGCGCTAAAAGTACGGTTGGTATGTCGGGGTTGAGGCGGCGAATTTCGCCTTCCATTGCGATCGTCAGTTTTTCGGTTAATAATTGGTTAACATCGCCCATAGACAGGCTTTCAGTCTCGGAACGTGTCATTAAGGTCGATCGAGTCAACCAAGGTAATGTTACCACCTGTACGGGCCCGCTGCGGGTTTGAATGAGGTGAGTGTCCAGGCGATCGCCTACAATAAACTTAGGTATCCCCAAAGTCCGATAAATCCCCAAACTCGCGCCACCTTGTCCCTGAGAATGTTGATCGTGATTTCCTACTAGCAAAACAGTCGGAATTTGCGCCTCCACCAAGCGGCTGAATTGGCGGGCAAAAGCCTCTTTGACAAACGGTGGAGGCGTCGAATCCGGGAAAGCATCGCCGCCAAATATAACTAAATCTACGGGTTCAGAAATTGCTCTATCCATACATTTACTCAGCGTCGCCGCGAAGTCTTCCAGCCGCGTATTTAAACCTGTTTCGGGATTAATCCGGCCGTGGGAAAAGCCGCTACCCATGTGAATGTCTGAAAGGTGTAAAATTTTAATCATTGTTTTTTTCTTGGTAACTTATCATTTCGGTTCGTAGTAAAAAGTTCAGTATTGAGCGGTTTGTAATTAGGATTTTCGTTCTGATTTAGCTTGTAAATAAAAACTAAACTATTTACTACTACGAACTTGGTTTAAGATTCTTGGCCAGCTAGATACGAGACAAATTTACTACTAAAAATCTGGTTTCATACATCACAGTACCATGCCTGGTACTTTTTGATAAACTTGTGCGATCGGGCAGCGAAAATCTATACTCGTTAACTCTAACTCCTCTCCTAGTCGGTAAGTCTGAGAAACCCAATTTCCCTCAGCGTTGACGCGAAAACACTCGATTTTGATTTCTGATTGAGTTATGAGTACGTATTCTTGCAAACTCGGAGAAGTTTGGTAATCGGCAAATTTATCGCCTCTGTCGAAAGCTGCCGTTGAGGGCGACAATACTTCAACAACTAAAGATGGATATAAAATAAAATCTTCAGTAGTTAAGGTATCCCTTTCGTCGCAAGTCACCGCTACATCAGGATAGTAATAGCAATTTGCCTCTTGCAATCGGACTTTTATATCTGATGATAAAACTAAGCATGGCGTATTCAGAAGATGATTTCCCAGCAGCCGAACTAAATTACTAGCAATAATAATGTGAGGCTTTTTTGCCCCTGTCATTGCATAAACGTGTCCGCGTCTGTATTCGTGTTTGATGGGGCTGACTCGTTCGCCTTCTAGGTACTCTTCTGGGGAGATGTAGAAATTGTTTTTGCTGATAACCATTGATTTTTAATCCGCTGATTTTATCTGATGCTATGTGTTGGAACTCACATATTTGGGGAAGGAAACGGCAGTGCCGTTTCCCTACAAATTTAACAAAACTCCAGAAATCGTGCGTGCCATAATTTGCCGCTTTCCGTCAAACCCTGCGATCGCACTTTAATTTTGACACTTTTGGGGTTAGCCTCGTAGAGTCGGGCAATTTCCTGCATTTCCTCCCCGCTAAACCCGGTTCCCACGGTTCCTATCGGTACTAATTTGCCATCAACTTCTTGCGCTACTTTGACGGCGCTAAACGGCCGCCCCGCAACCTTTGTCGCCGTCAAACCCACAATAAACAAATCGTGTTCTTGACAGTATTTAGTTCTCACCATCGGATATTTTTTAACATCTTTTCCGCCGACATATTGGCAGTTGTGCAACACCCAAACTTCGCCTTCTTTATTTTCAGATTCCTGCTGATTTGCCAGGGCGAGTTTTTCTGCGGTGGTGCGAAATGTCGGTACAACTTCAAAGGCTGGGGATAAATTCGCCAGCATTTCGCCAACTTCAACTCCCGCTGCAATTCGTTCGGATTCTGCCACGCTAGTTAAATCATTGCCTTTGAAAAACAAACTTTTAAAAATGGCATAAATTGCGCTGGGCTGGATTGTCGGAAAACCGCTTTCAATATTAACTGTAGCAGCTTGCGCGCCCGTGCGGTGTTCGGTGCCGGTACAGCTTTTGTAATACAGTTCGCCGTCTAAAACAAAGGTGCCAATTTTAGTGGCTATGTCGATTAATGTGCGATCGATCTCAATCGATGCCTGTTGCCGCAGGTTAGTCGATCGCGATTGGTAGTATACTTTATCTGGCGTCGCAATGACCACTACTCGATTGCCGTCGCGCTTTGGCTGTCCCCAATAATCGGGATTTTCGATATAATAAGAACGATCGCTCGGCGCGTCCACCGGCTGCATCGTTACAATTCTTCCCGGCTGTAAGTGCGGCGGCAATTCGGCAACAATGGGATTGTTGGCAGTTTCTATTTTTGGGGCGGAAGTTGATTGTTTAGCAGGAGCTAAATCGGCGGTAGAATTGTTTGGAGTATTGAGGGCGATCGGCTTTTCTCCGGTTTCCAATTCAAACGCTCTTTTCCAAAAGCCCATCGCCATTTCCGGGTATCCTTCCGACTCCGCGCACAGTGCAAAACCAATAACTTTTGCCGTACCAATTCCGCGCCCGTAATCAGCTAAATACTGCACTGCCCCTGCTTCTCCCATCAAGTGCAATCCTCTTGTCACGATGCGATTGTTCCAGCGTTCTCGAATGTCGGCGCTAATTTTTTTAGCTGCTTTTCGCTTGGCTTCTGCGTATTCGGTGCAGTCCATACTGCCTCCTTTATGTAGGGCTATTTATATACTATACTAAAAATTGATTTATTAGTCAAGGTTGAGTTTACAATTAGGTTATGTGAATAAATTTAACTCTTTCATTTGTGAACTAGATTTATTTTTTAACCGCAGAGGCGCAGAGGGCACAGAGGAAGAGAAGAAAGAGATAGTCAAGCGCGGTAATCTGTTGGCTCCCAATGCTAAGATAACTTCGATCGCGCATTGCGACCAATAAAGCCGTGAGTTGTGTCTTACTCGCGTTGGGTTCGCCAACTGGCGATCGCAGGTTTGAGAATTTAATATCGAGTTTAATCTTACTGTTATGATGCGATTGATTTTGTACAGCAAACCCGGATGCCACTTGTGCGAAGGGTTGCAAGAAAAACTCGAACAGATTGAAAGCCTGAAGTTTCAACTCGAAGTCAGAGATATTACCGAACGCGATGACTGGTTTCAAGCTTATCAGTACGAAGTTCCAGTTTTGTTTAAAGTGCAGCCCCAGCCAATAAATTCTGCTGGCGAGGCTGCATTCTCCCCTGAAGAAGTGTTACCCCGTCCTTCTCCCCGCTGTAGTGTCGCCCAATTGGAGCAAATGTTACAGAAATATTTGCAAATTGATCGGTCACAATAATACGATTCACCCAAAAACTCAGGTTTTAATCCTGACTTCGGGGTGCTCGGTGTGCAGCTTACTCTAGGCCGATAGATTTTACAGCCCGCATATAAAAACCCCTAGGGTTTGCACCGCGCACAACAAAAACCTGTAAATAGTGGCTCAAACAATGTGTTCCGCCAGTCATATTCAAGACATCCAAGTGAGGAGTTTTTCAGATGAAATTGAGAGAATTATTAGCAGCAGTTCCCAGCATTTCCTTTGATGCTAAACATCCCGCCCTCGATGCCGAAGTCAAGGGTTTATCCACTAATTCCCACGCTTGTCAGGCGGGGGATTTGTTTTTGGGAATGCCGGGAACTCGGGTTGATGGGGGAGATTTTTGGCAAAGTGCGATCGAATCTGGTGCAGTTGCCGCCATAATTTCCACTCAAGCCGCCGAGAAGACACCTTCCGAAGACGGGGGTAGTTGCGTCATCGCAGCAGCGGATATGGCTCAAGTTTGCGGTCAAATAGCAACTGCTTTTTACGGCAATCCAGCTAGCAAATTAAAACTTGTCGGCGTTACCGGGACTAATGGCAAAACTACAACCACTCATTTAATCGAATTTTTGCTCAATGAAACGCAGTTGCCGACGGCGATTTTCGGTACGCTTTACACTCGCTGGCCGGGCTTCCAACAAACTGCACTTTACACCACACCTTTTGCAGTTGACCTACAAAAACAATTAGCAGAAGCTGTAGCAGCCGGATGCAAACACGGCGTGATGGAAGTCAGTTCCCACGCTTTAGCGCAGCAGCGAGTTTTAGGGTGTAGTTTTGAAGTTGCTGTGTTTACAAATTTGACTCAAGACCATCTCGATTATCACCGCGATATGGAAGATTATTTTGAGGCAAAATCGCTTTTATTTGGTTCTGATTACCTCAAAAATCGCGCTATCATTAATATTGACGATCCCTACGGACAGCGGATAGTTGAAAGTTTAAATTCCGACCTAGTTTGGAGTTATAGCACTGTTCTGAAAACCGCAGATTTGTATGCTTTTGATTTGGAGTATCAGCCCAATGGAGTTAAGGGAATGCTGCACACTCCGAAGGGTGAAACAGCTTTTTCTTTGCCTTTAGTCGGTCAGTTCAATTTATCAAATATGTTGGCTGCTGTCGGTGCTGTTTTAGAATTGGGTTTAGATTTGTCCGCAATTGTGGAGAAATTATCTCAGTTTTCTGGAGTTCCGGGACGGATGGAACGGGTGCAAATTAGTCCTGACCAAGATATTAGCGTTATTGTGGATTACGCGCACACTCCCGACAGTTTGGAGAACTTGTTGAAGGCGTCGCGGCCGTTTATTCCGGGTCAGATGATTTGCGTGTTTGGCTGCGGTGGCGATCGCGATCGCACTAAGCGGCCGATCATGGGTAAAATCGTTGCACAATTAGCCGATTTAGCGGTTGTTACTTCCGACAATCCGCGCACTGAAAATCCCGATCGCATTTTGGAGGATGTTTTAGCAGGAATTCCCGCCACAGTAAAGCTGATCGTGATGTGCGATCGAGCCGCTGCAATTCGCACTGCTATTATGGACGCTAAACCGGGAGATGGCGTGCTGATTGCAGGGAAAGGACACGAAGATTATCAAATTTTGGGCACCGAAAAAGTTCATTTTGACGATCGAGAACAAGCGCGAGATGCCTTAAAAGCCAGAATGAATTCAGTTAAATGAATTCGGTTAACTGTTAACGGTTAACCGAATTCGGTTAACTGTTAACGGTTAGCTGTTCGCGGGCTGCGAAATTTGTTATATTTTTAAGTATTAATACGAAGCTAGAATGTGATTTGCACTAGATTATAATAGTAAAACAAAATATTTTAACAGCAAAATAATTATTGTTATGATAGAACTAACTGGCTATCAAATTCTCGCTCGAATTTATTCAGGCACTCGCACCCTAGTTTATCGCGGAACGCGCCTCTCGGACCAAAAACCGGTCGCCATCAAAGTCTTGCGAAACGAGTATCCCAGCTTCAGCGAACTCTTGCATTTTCGCAATCAATACACGATCGCCAAAAACCTAAATTTGCCCGGAATTATCCAAACCTACAGCTTGGAACCCTACCGCAACGGCTATGCGCTGATTGTGGAAGACTTCGGGGGAATTTCTCTGAAGGAATGGACGGGGAAAGGAAAAACCGTGCAATCTCTGGTTGATTTTTTCCAAATTGCGATAGATCTAAGCAATACATTAGATATACTTTACCGCCACCGCATCATTCACAAAGACATTAAACCCGCCAACATTCTGATTAATCCTGAGACTAAACAAGTCAAACTGATTGACTTTAGTATTGCATCTTTGCTGCCGCGAGAAACTCAAACACTGATGAGTCCCAACGTAATCGAAGGAACACTCAGCTATATATCTCCCGAACAAACAGGAAGGATGAATCGCGGCCTTGACTACCGCACAGATTTTTATTCATTAGGTGTAACTTTTTACGAATTGCTGACAGGAAAATTGCCATTTCAATCCACCGATCCGATGGAATTGATCCACTGTCATATTGCCCAGCACCCGCCATCTGTACGTGAAATTAATCCCGAAATACCCCTTGTCCTCTCGGAAATTGTCAGCAAATTGATGGCAAAAAATGCCGAATCTCGCTATCAGAGTGCATTAGGGCTGAAAGCGGATTTAAAAAAATGTTGGCAACAACTCAATGAGACAGGTAAAATTGAGAGTTTTGCCATTGGGCGGCGGGATTTTTGCGATCGCTTTATCATACCCGAAAAACTCTACGGCAGAGCAACCGAAGTCGCTGCATTATTAGCAGCATTCGATCGAGTAGCCAACCCCTCTAAATCTCGTTCCCCAGAAGAGGCTGGGAACCAGAGAAACGAGGGAAAAGAAGACTCACCCCTTACTAACGGCGGCTGGGCGGCCTCGAACTTATCCCGCAGGGAAATGATGCTAGTTGCCGGATTTTCCGGCATTGGGAAAACCGCTGTAGTCAACGAAATTCACAAACCCATAGTTCGGCAACGCGGTTATTTTATCAAAGGCAAATACGACCAATTTCAACGCAACATTCCCTTTAGTGCTTTTGTGCAAGCCTTCCGAGATTTAATGGATCAATTACTCTCAGAAAGCGACGCTCAGCTAGAACGATGGCAAAGGAAAATTATCAAGGCTCTTGGCGAAAACGGTCAAGTTATTGTAGAAGTAATTCCTGAATTGGAACGAATTATTGGCAAACAACAGCCTGTCTCGGAACTTTCGGGAAGTGCCGCCGAAAACCGTTTCAATTTACTATTTCAAAAATTTATCTCGGTTTTTGCTACAAAAGAACATCCCTTAGTGATTTTTTTGGATGATTTGCAATGGTCAGATTCAGCATCCCTGAAGCTTTTGCAAGTGTTGATGAGTGAAAAAGATAGTCAGAATTTGCTGGTAATTGGGGCATATCGAGATAACGAAGTATCTCCGGCTCATCCATTTATGTTGGCAGTAGCAGAGATGGAAAAATCCCAAGTAACGGTAAATACTATTACCTTAGAACCTCTGAGTCAAGTCGATATTAACGATTTGATAGCAGATACGCTCTCGTGCGAGATCCTTCTTGCTCAGCCATTAACCGAGTTAGTTTATCAAAAAACCAAAGGCAATCCATTTTTTGCCACGCAATTTCTCAGGGCGCTACAGGAAGATGGGCTGATTGCGTTTAACTCCACCCCCTTTTTCCAGGGGGGAGAGAGGCGGGTAACAGGGGGGTGGCAGTGCGATATCGCCAAAGTCAAAGCCCTCACTATTACCGATGATGTAGTGGAGTTTATGGCGGTGCAATTGCAGAAGTTACCGCCAGAAACTCAGGATGTGCTGAAGTTGGCTGCGTGCATTGGAGCGCAGTTTGATTTGAATACATTGGCGGTAGTCAGCGAGAAGTCGCCGGAAGAAACTGCTGCCGATTTATGGAAATCATTGCAAGAAGGATTCATCTTACCAACTAGTGAAATTTATAAGTTTTATATAGGGAAAGAAGAGGGGAAAAGCACCCCCAACTTGCCCAATACCGCCGCTCAATTACCTCACTACAAATTTCTCCACGATCGGGTTCAGCAAGCTGCTTATTCATTAATTCCTGATGACCAAAAGCAAGCCACCCATCTCAAAATAGGACAGTTACTTCTTCCGAATTTCTCTGAGGTTGAAAGAGGAGAAGAAGTGTTCGATATTATTAATCATTTTATTATTGGCTCGGAGCTAATAACGCAGCAAGAAGAACGAACCAAGCTCGCTAAAATCAGCCTCTTTGCAGGGCAGAGAGCCAAACTCTCAACGGCTTATGAATCGGCGATAAAATATCTTGCTTTCGGTTTAAGTTTCCTACCTGGTAATAAATGGGAGTCTGCCTATAGATTAACATTTACGATGTATTTAGAAAGCCTTGAGGCTGAATTTTTGGCAGGTAATTTTGAGCAAGCTGAAAATTTGATACAAATCGCATTTAGTTATGCCAATTCGAGTCTCGATCGAGCAAAAATTATTGCTATTCAGCTAACTCATTATCAAAATAAGGCTCTGTATCAAAAGGCGATTCAGGTAGGAATTGAAGGCCTGGAACTGTTAGGCTTAGAACTGGCGATTATGCCAAATGAAGCAGAGTTAGAAGGGATGGCTCTGGAAGTTAAAAAAACCTTAAATCAGCGCGCAGTTGCAGGACTAATCGACGCACCGCTCATTGTCGATGAAGAACGCCAAATGCTGATCAAACTGCTAATGAACATGGTACCGCCCACTTACCTAACTAATCAGGAGTTGTTAGTGTTGGTTGTTTTACACATGACCAATCTCTGTTTGCAATACGGGAATACAAATGTGGCGGGTTTTGTTTATGTTTGGTATGGAACAATTCTCTGCCAACGCTTTCAAGACTATGAATTGGGCTATGAGTTTGGACTTTTAGGGTTGAAGGTGAATGAAAAATTTCATAACACCACCCTGAATGGCAAAATTTATATGTCGTTCGGTAACTTTATCAACCATTGGCGCAAGCACGTCAGTTCCAATCTTGTTCTGCAACAAGCTGCTTATCAGGGGGCAATGGAGGTAGGCGATTTTTCTTGGTGTCATCACAGTGCTCTGTTCAGTTTCTGGCAGCAGGCGATCGTCTCAAGCGATATTCACAGTTTGCTGGCTCGACATGAAAAGTACATCAGCTTTGCGGAACGAACGGAGATTACGACAGCCTTTGCCCTAATTCTTCAGTGCAAGCTCCTAGAGAATTTGCAAGGGCTAACGATAGGGAAGTATAGCCTTAGCTCTGAAACATTTGATGAAGAGTCGGCGCTAGCAACATTCAATGAAATTGGCTATGGCTATGGCAGTAGCACTTACTATTTCGCTAAAGCATTTTTGTTTTTTACCTATGGTGAGTATGCTAAGGCTTATGAAATGTTAGTAGCCGGCGCCGAGTTTTCTAATACACTTTATGGACAATTTCAACGTGTTCTGCATTGTTTTTATCAGTCTTTGACTGTCTTGCAAATTTATGGGGAAGCACCGGAAAAACAACCCAAAGATTATCAAGAAGTTGTTCAGAATAATCGGCAACAACTTCAAATATGGGCACACAACTGTCCTGAAAACTGTCTGTCCAAATTTCTGCTTTTAGAGGCGGAGATGGCTCGTGTTGCTGAAGAAAAATGGCCGGCTGCTGAGTTGTACGATCGCGCCATTCAACTCGCTAAAGAAAACCAATTCCTCAACGAAGAAGCCCTCGCCCACGAACTCGCCGCTAAATTCTACCTCGGCTGGGGCAAAGAAAAAGTCGCTGCAGGCTATATGCAGGAAGCTTACTATTGTTACGCTCGCTGGGGAGCAAAAGCCAAAACCGATGACCTAGAAAAACGTTATCCCGATCTGCTGCGCCCCATCTTACAACAGTGCGTCCAACCCTTCACTATTTTAGAAACCCTATCCACCCTCACCAATCCCACCTACTCAATTCCTTCGATCACCCATCACACTGCCTCAAGCACCTCCATTAACCAGGCTCTAGATTTTTCGACCCTGCTGCAAATTTCCCAAGTCATCTCCAGCACGATCGACCTGGATGAGTTGCTGCAAATTCTGAGCCAAACCATGCTACAAAACTCTGGAGCCGATCGCTGTGTACTGATGCTGTGCCAAGATCAACAATGGCAAGTGCGGGCGATAGCTACGTGGGAAAACATTAGCCTGCAAACGGAACCCCTAGAGAACAATCCCACCGTTCCCGTTAAATTAATCCAGTATGTCAAAAACACCCTAGCAGCAGTTGCCATCGATCACCTCAAAACTGATCTGCCTGTGATTGACGATTATTTAGAGCACCACCAACCAGAGAGTTTGCTGGGTTTGCCAATTCTAAATCAGGGGAATTTGGTCGGCATTTTGTATCTAGAAAATCGGATAACCAGTGGAGTGTTTAGTCGCGATCGCCTCCTAGTGCTGAATTTTCTCTCTAGTCAAGCGGCGATCGCTCTGGAAAATGCCCGCCTCTATCACCAAGTGCAGCAGACTTTGAATGAACTTCAGCAAACTCAGATGCACATGATCCAAAGTGAAAAGATGTCAGCATTAGGTAATCTAGTGGCTGGGGTTGCCCATGAAATCAACAATCCCGTTGGTTTCATTGCCGGGAACATTAATGAAGCTCATGCTGGAGTCCAAGACTTAATTGATTATGTGCACCTCTATCAAGAAAAGTTTCCGCCATCGGAAGCAGAATTGATTGAGAAAGCAGAGGCAATAGATTTAGATTATCTAGTAGAAGATTTACCCAAAATGCTGAGTTCCATGAAAATAGGATGCGAGCGCATCAAAAACATCAGCACCTCCCTCCGCACCTTCTCTCGCGCCGATACGGCCCATAAAGTTGAGGCTAATATTCACGAAGGCCTCAATAGCACTTTGATGATTTTACGCCATCGCCTGAAAGCGAACGACAAGCATCCGGAAATTGAAATCATTAAAGACTACGGCAATATTCCCAAAGTAAAATGTTATTTGGGACAATTAAACCAGGTATTTATGAATTTGTTAGCAAATGCGATCGATGCCTTAGAAGACTCGAATCAAGGACGGAGTTTTGCCGATATTCAAGCCCATCCGAATCACATCACTATTCGGACAAAAGTAGAAAGTGAAAAAGTAAAAATTTCCATCGCCGATAACGGAAAAGGAATGTCAGAAGAGGTGAAAAATCGGATCTTCGACCATCTATTTACCACTAAAGATGTGGGCAAAGGAACGGGGTTAGGACTGGCGATCGCGCGTCAAATTGTAGAAGAAAAACACGGCGGCAAACTGAGTTGTTTTTCTACACCGGGAGAAGGAACGGAGTTTGTCATTGAGATTTTAATTGATTGAAGGTTAGTTGTCCGTTGTCCGTTGTCCATTGTCCGTTGTCCGTTGTCCGTTGTTGACCGATATTATTAATCTCTCTCTTCTCTTCCTCTGCGTTCTCTGCGTCCTCTGCGGTTAAATTATTCCGATGCAACCGCAATTGATATGACAACCAACAACTGACAACCAACAACTGACAACTGACTATTGCAACGGCAAAAATACCGTCATCACCTCGCCCTTTTGGGGTCGCTGGCGAATTACCAACTTCCCGCCAGCAGCCCGAAATAAATTCTTAGTCACGCTCAAATTTAAACTCAAACTTCCCGTCTCCGGCTGCACCATCAACAAAGGCCCGATCGATCGCAAAGGAGCATTCGCCTTAGCTGCAAAAGTCGATGCGACATTACCTTCAGGTAAGTGTTCCGATTCCAACTGCAACTTTAACTGATCGCCCGCCAATGTCACCTCCACCTGAATGCGACTCCCGGAAGGCAAAGTTCGAGTAAAATTCTCAATCAAATTAGTTAAAACCTGATCCAGCATCGTCGGATCGCTGACTACCGCCGGCAACTTTTTCGGCACAATAACTTCCAAAGTGTGGTTTCGCACAGCAGCCTGTTTTTGCCAGCGGGGAATGCTATTTTGTAACACTTCACCGAGGGACATTGCTGTTAGCTGCACGCCAGAATTTTTAGCTTGCGACATTTCCAATTCCACGGCGCGGAAAATTAAACCGAAGCGATCGATCTGAGCGGTACACTCAGCATCAATCGTTTCCAAACGCTTGACCACTACCGCATCGAGTTTGGGACGTTTCAGCAGCAGCCGAGTCAGCGTGCGGATAGTAGCCAAAGGAGTGCGGACTTCGTGGGCGATCGCCTGTAGCAATTCCACCTCTTTAGTAGCCAGAGGAATTGGAGATTTGCAGTTGATATCTGTAGGCGATAACTTTTGATGTCTATGGTTCAAACCATCATCACTTCTTTCATCTTTTATCCTGCCTGCTTCATCTTTCCCAACCGGCAAATTATGCAACAGCAAGCGGCTGAACTGCATGACTGTTTGATAATTCGGCTCCACAGGCAAAAACTGCTGGAACAGCGCGTCTAATTTAGTAGAATTATTAGTTAATTTGCTAACTGGTAAATTGAAGCTACCGTCAGAATTGGCAAGCAAACATTCGCTTTCAGTCACCCTGCGCCGCAAAACCTCCCAAGCTTTGGCGACTACTTGCGGATCGAAAGAAAATAGAAAAGCCGGAATTCCCGCAGAATTTTCACCCAAAACCATCACCAGGCTAAAACTAGCAGTTAAAACCAAACAAAACTGCTCGTTCGCTAGGGGATCGCCACTTGCCAAAGCCAAAGCCGGGGCCGCTGCCGGCACCGAGGTTTGCACATCAGCCGCCGGCATTAAAGCTAAAGTTTGTCTAGCCCGAAAAGACCACAAAGCTGCATCGTTGTCGGGAATACTGGTAAAAATCCAATTGGCAAAGCCGTTGGCCAAAGCGGGGTGAGTCAAAACCGAAGACGGGCCCGACAACACCAATCCCTGACAGGAATTGGGGATTGTCGATCGACAATTTGCTCGATCGGCATCTGTTTTCTGTCCTGCTTTTTGCCGATCGAGCATTTGATTCAAAGCTGCGATCGCCCCGTACCATTCCTGTTCAGCTTTCAGCCGAGAAGCCCCACGGCTTGCAGGACACCGATGGCGGTTGTTTTCTCCCGCCAACTTAGCATCAAAGAGACTGATGTCATTTTCTTGGCCTTCGGAGGCTAAAATTTCGCTTATTGTCGGTAAAAAGTAAGTATTCACAGTTATAAACCCACCTTCGGAGGCATGAAGGGTGAAGTATTTATGTATAGGAAAGTTCAGGAGTTAGGAGTCAGTCGATTTTAGATTTTAGATTTTAGATTTTAGATTTACCCCACAGATGCAATCTGGGAGATTGAACTTTGGTCTAAAATTTTTATCTTTCCACGACAGGAGTACGTGGCACGGTATCCGTTTTTGGGCTGGGTCAAGCACCAGCACGATCGAAAAATCCCGCATAATTTCTTGCGCCTTCCTCCTAACTCACAGGATATCCACATTTGTCAACTAACGATATTGGCAGAACCGTACCAATAAGTCGCAATCTCCGCGCTTGGGGCGATATTTTGGACGATCGCCCTGACAAAAGTGCAAAATGAAGTAAGTTAAACACCGCGCTTTCCTTATGCCCACCTCGATCGCCGACTCGAAAAATCTGCTGTCAGACTTAATGGCACGCTACCGCAACCAAGTCGATTATCTGGCAATTCGACTGGAAGAAGCCGAAGGCACCGACATCCTGCTGCGGGGCGAAAAAATTGAAACCCTCAGCGAAGGAGTCTCAATTGGCGGCCAAGTCAGGGCTTGTCACAAAGGCGGCTGGGGCTTTGCCAGTTTTAACCGACTTTCCACCCTCGCCGAAAGAATCGAAGAAGCCATCGCCGCGGCAAAACTGATCGGCGAAGAAGAAACGATTCTGGCACCTGTCACCCCAGTACAAGACATTTGCTTGCTGCCGCTGACAGGAACAGACCCCCGTCTGGTTCCCCTAATTGACAAAAAGCAATTGTGCGATCGCTACGCGGCCATTCTCCGCAGCATTGACCCGCGCATCGCCACAATCTCCGTGCGCTACGGCGACAGCACGCAGCGGATCATCCTCGCCACCTCCGAAGGCACCATGCTCGAACAAGGTTGGGCAGACATGGAAATGCGCTTTGCCGCCACAGCCCGCAGCGGGGAAACCGTACAAACCGGCCGCGAAACCACCGGTTCCCGCAAAGCTTACGAAGACTTAACCGATCTCGATATTCAAGTTCGCAGCGCCGCCCAGAGAGCCGTAGATTCCCTAGCCTTACCCCCCGTCCAAGGCAACACCTACACCGTCGTCATCGACCCAATTTTGACCGGATTATTCGTCCACGAAGCCTTCGGACACCTTTCCGAAGCCGACATGGCCTACGAAAATCCCGACATTTTGGAAATTATGACCCTCGGCCGCCAGTTCGGCCCAGAAAACTTGCAAATTTTCGACGGTGCATCGCCAGAAGGACA
This sequence comes from Microcoleus sp. B9-D4, assembly GCF_036705105.1. NCBI lineage: Bacteria > Bacillati > Cyanobacteriota > Cyanophyceae > Oscillatoriales > Microcoleaceae > Microcoleus > Microcoleus sp. B9-D4. Next base: position 35,814 of record NZ_JAUBTS010000013.1, on the reverse strand, counting down.
CCGGGGCAGCTATTTCTACGACGACGAAGGCACTCCCGCGACTACTACTCAGTTAATTAAAGACGGCGCTTTAGTCGGGCGATTGCACTCGCGGGAAACGGCGGGCAAATTGGGAGAAACGCCTACTGGCAATGCTCGCTGTTTGAATTATCATTATCCGCCGATCGTCCGCATGACGAATACTTGGATCGAACGCGGTGACACGCCAGTTGCTGACTTATTTTCTGGTATCAAAGAAGGAGTTTATGCGCGCAATTGGCAAGGCGGCATGACTAACGGCGAAATGTTTACTTTCAGTGCCGGCGAAGCTTGGATGATCCGCGACGGAAAACTCGACAATCCGGTGCGGGATGTTACTCTTTCGGGTAATGTTTTCAGCACTTTAGCTGATATTGAGGCGATCGGCGACGATTTCTACTGGGATGAATCCGGCGGCTGCGGCAAGGCAGGACAAAGCGGTTTGCCCGTCGGCTGCGGCGGCCCGAGTTTGCGGATTCGCGATGTCGTTGTTGGTGGCGAAGCTGCAGAAGAAGATTAAAGCTGCAAAAGTTGAAAAAAAAAAGGTAAAGCGTAAGATTCCTACTCGCGCTTTACCTTTCTTTTTTTTTTGAGTGCAACATTTCCCGCCCGTTGGTGGTGTCTGATATCTTGAGGACGCTTGGCCAAAAAATCGGAATAGCGAACAATTATGCTTTGAGTCGTCAAATACGGCTGAAAAATCGGTTTTTTTGCTACGCAGTACGTAAGTCCGCAATTAATGGCTCGAAATATTCAATTTTTCTCTTCTTATCTCAATTTTCTCTTCTCCCATTCTCCCCCTAATTCCCTGCAATTATCGCTTTTTTAGGCTTTATCTTTCCTCCCATCCCCTGGTCGTGGCGGCGTATCTTGGTCGTTATCGTACAAGCTTTGAGTCTCAGCTCGATTGGTTAAAATTTCTGGAGCAGAGTTGTCTTGAGCAAAAAAGGTCGATCGAGTTTCTAAGCTTTGAGCATTAACTGCGCCAGCACTCAGTAACAGGCTTGACATCAGGATGGAAGAGTAAACGCGCATCATAAATTTTGGTGTTTGTATTTTCCCCTTCTTAATACGCAGTCTGTACTCTGCTATCAGGATAAAAAAAATAATTGTGGTGAAATCATCAATTAGTAAGTGACGGCACCTGCAATTTTTTTGAATTTTGGTTAAAAGCGGGTTAAATCCATCATCTAGCTCGCCTGTTAGCTTGTAAGCTCGAGTTTCCTGCTGCTTGCTCGCAAGCAGCAGAATTCAACCGCTGGAATTTTCTTGAAACACTCTTCATATCATGTCCGATGATTGACCATAATATCCCGGCCGGGCGGGTTTTTGAGATTGTCAATTATTGGCAGATATTATTGGTGAACCCGCCCCTACCTGATTTCGGGTAATCGACCGGACATGATATCAAACAAGGAAACTACAACCGCAAATTGTAATTTTTCCTACTTTTATGATTAACTTCATAATTTATTGATGTGAAGCCGCAACCCAAGGATTAAAGACAAAACAGGAGAATACCCAGGCGCGCCATCAGCACCCTACATATAAATATCTTGGTGAATGAGATTGCTTAAGGCGGGCAACACCTAATTTTTCACATTAACTTCATAAGTGGTTGCTATTGTATTTTTAAATGAATTGTGAACCTTTTATCTTTTATTTTATTCTCTTTTCTTCTATTACAGCGGTTCTCAGGAAAGTAACGTACTATTATCGCGGAGTCAATCTCAAATCTCAAAGCGACTGACCGAAAGCATCGAGGATACAAGCCCCCGGATTGATCCGTCCAGAAATAAAAAACCTGTATCCGATAGACAAGCCCCCGAAGTTATCCGTGGCGTTAATGCTTCAATTCTAAAATCTAAAATCTAAAATCTAAAATCTAAAATCTAAAATCGACTGACTTGCACATCTACCTGCCGGAATAGCGAGTCGAGGGTTGACGAGTTGTCCAAAATAACATCAGCTTGTTGACACTTTTGAGCTAGTGGCAACTGGGCGTTAATGCGGGCATTAGCTCGATCGTAACTTAAGCCATCTCGCTGCATTAGTCGTTCTAACTGCACTTCGGGTGAACAGTACACTACCCAAATTTCGGTACACAAGTCAGTCATGTTAGCTTCAAACAGCAGCGGCACTACCAAAACCAAAGTCAACGTGTCAGCCTTGGCACAGAAACCGGATTTTTTTTCAACAATACTCGGTTCTAGCTTTTGGTGAAAAAAGCCGATTTCTTGAGTCTTTGTACCTAAATCCTGTGTGTCTTGGGATACCAAACTCGATGCAGCAATGCAGCTTTGAGTTTCCTCAAGTAATCGGCGCCGCACGTAAGGGTGAATCTGTTGTTCCAACCACTGCCGCTCGGCTGCGTTACAAAAAATAATATTTCCCAACTCGGGCCGATTTAAATTGCCGTCCGGGAGCACAATACCCGCGCCGTATCGTTTTACAATAGAGTCAAGTATTGGCGAACAGGGGTTCACAGCTTCGCGGGCGAAAATATCGGCATCTAAAATCGGAAATCCACAGACATCTGCCAGATAATTAGATATAGCGGTTTTACCAGTGGCGATGCCCCCAGTTAAACCAATCAGACGGATAATTCGATCGCTCATAATTTTCAGGCGTTTAAACGGAACTGTGTTTCGACACTTACTGTCAGTCTTTGCTATGTTGGTGACACAATCAAATTTAGACTTAAAATTTAAGATTTGCGATCGAGAGTTCGCGTTAGGAAGTGTCAGCATTGGGGTGCGATCGACTCTTTTTTACCTAAAATCTCAATTTTAAACTCGAATTAAGGTCTAGACCGAGGCAAACTTATGAATGCTCAACGTGCTGTGCGGTCGATTCTGGCAGCAATTCCCCTTGCTGGATTTTTGATAGTAGATTTTTTACCCAACCTGGTTTTCCTCAAAGAAAACAGCAGCGGATGGGTACTCGTGGCAATTTATCCCCAATCTCAAATTGCTGCGGCACAATCCATTACTCCAGCCCCAGACGGCACCGGAACCAATGTCACCGCCCCAGGTACAGCGTCGCCCCCTCGCTACGACATTCAAGGCGGCACTACATCCAGAGACGGAGCAAATTTGTTCCACAGTTTTACTCGGTTTGGCCTGAATTCTGGCGAAACTGCCAATTTCATCTCCAACCCAAGCGTTAAAAATATCCTCGGCCGGGTTGTCGGCGGGGATGCTTCCTTAATTAACGGTTTAATTCAAGTTAGTGGCGGCAATTCTAATTTGTTGCTGATGAATCCCGCAGGGATTATTTTTGGAAGGAATGCCCGACTCGATGTGTCCGGGTCTTTTTTTGCTACCACCGCTAGCGGTATCGGTTTTGACAACGGCTGGTTCAACGGTACTGGGGCGAACGACTACGCCGCCCTAGTCGGAACGCCGAATGCTTTTGTTTTTGGCCCACAGCCCGGAAGTATTGTCAATGCCGGTAACTTGGCTGTCGGAACCGGGCAAAATTTGACTTTGCTGGGCGGTACGGTGATCAGTACGGGGCCACTTTCATCCGCAGGCGGGCAAATTACTGTGGTGGCGGTTCGAGACAAAAATCTGGTGCGCTTGAGTCAAAACGGACTTTTGCTGAGTTTAGAAGTTTCTCCGGCAGCCGGAATGTCGGGTTCCGAAGGTGTTCCCTTCTCTCCCCAGAGTTTACCTCGGCTGCTTTCGGGCCCCGGCGTGGCTAACGCTACGGGTATAACTACGAACGCTCAAGGTGAAGTCGTGCTCACAGGGGGCCAAACAGTGCCTGCAGGTGCTGGAACTGCCCTGGTAGCGGGTTCTGCGGACGTGTCTGCCAGGGGGGGCGTCGGAGGCAGCGTCAACGTGTTGGGCGACAAGGTAGGGCTGTTGGGAGCGAAGATTGAGGCTTCGGGGCCGGACGGTGGCGGAACGGTGCGGATCGGGGGAGATTACCGAGGCGAGGGAACTGTGCCGAATGCCAGGATGACTTACGTGGATGGCAAAAGTTCGATCGCCGCCAACGCAACTGAATCAGGCAACGGCGGCAGAGTCTTTGTCTGGGCTGACAACACAACAGCATTTTTGGGCAGCATCAGCGCAAATGGCGTTTCTGCAACAACCACCGCAGGTGTTGGGGGGTTTGTGGAAGTTTCGGGCAAGCAAAGATTGATTTTTAACGGTACTGTTGATACCTCTGGGACAAACGGTTTGGGGACTTTGCTGTTAGATCCAGAAAATATTTTAATTACAGATTCCCCAGAAGGTGCGGGCGATGCGGCAATAATTGCCAACAATAATATTTTGGCAACAGGAACGGTAGCAGGACAGGAAAACAATTCTGAGCCTTCGCTGACAATTTCGGCTAAAGCTTTGGAAAGTATGTCGGCGACTGCAAATGTGGTTCTCGAAGCGCTCAATGATATTACAATTGCTGATTTGGCGGACAATCAGTTGAGCTTTCAAGCAACTACTGGTTCGGTAACATTGAGAGCAGATGCCGATCGCAATGGTGCGGGTGCTTTTTCGATGAATTCTGGAGATACAATTAGCACGGCGGGCGGTGCGATCGCCCTGGAGGGAAGTCAAATTACTGCGGGCAATTTGTCAAGTAACGGCGGAAATATTAGTTTGATTAGTCCGGGTTCGACTGTTGCCAACAACATTTCTTCATCCAATCCCAGCACCGGCAGCAGCGGGAATATTGCGATCGACGGCCTGAACGTAACGGCCCAAAAACTTGATGCCAGCGGCCCGGAAGCGGCGGGAAATGTAACTGTGACGGCTCGGAATGTTCTGGGAGTGAGATCGATCGCAGCGGGATCGGGAAACATTACTTTGACTGGTAATGAAATTAATTTGACTGGTGCCAAAAATTCACTCAGCGGTACTGGCTTTTTGGTACTGCAACCTTGGAGTCCCGGTCAAAATATTGCGATCGGCGGTTCTGGAGATGTCGGTACTAATATTTATTTGAATCTGACGGCAAGCGACCTCGGAAGTTTGGAAAATGGGTTTGCTGGAATTACGATCGGGCGCAGCAACGGTATCGGTTCAATTCTGATTGCTAACGATTTCACATTTTACGATCCGCTAATTATTCAATCGCCAGCGGGTTTGGGAACAATCACTACCACAAGTTCCTTGACAGGGGCAGACAATGCCTCAATTACTCTCAAAGCTGACGGCAATATCCGTACCGGAAATATCACTACCAACAATCAGGAAATTAGCATCGTCAGCACCGCAGGCAATGTCACAACCGGTCAGCTACTTACTGGAACGGCCCGCACCATCAACACTTCTGTCAATCCTTCCGAAGATATAGGCACTTCGGCGGGAGATGTTAGTGTTACTGCACAGGGTACGGTGACGGCCGGGGCGATCGACACGAGGGGCGATCGCGCGGGGAATGTGACGCTAACGGGGCGCAATGGAGTCACAGCAGGCGCGATCGAAGCTGGCGGCTCGAAAACACCAGGAAATATTACTTTAACCGGCAGCGATATAGACTTGACGGGTGACAAAAATTCGATCGCCAGCAACGGCAATCTGGTGCTGCAACCGGCCGATCCTAGTCAAAATATTATAATTCAAGGTTCGGGCAGTACAGAAGCTCTGAACTTGACTGCTGCTGAATTGAACACTTTTCGGAATGGGTTTGCTTCGATCGCGATCGGGCGCCCTGACGGTAGCGGTGCGATCACGATTGGTTCTCCAGCGCCCAATTCAACGCCGAATTCCACGCCAGTAGCGGTGACATTTCAAGATCCGACGACGATTCGATCGCCGTCGGGCACCGGCGCGATCGTGGGAACGAGTGCGATCGTCGGCACTGATAACGCCACGATCTCTCTGATGGGCGGTACTGTAGCCGTCGGAGACGTTACCTCGACTGCGGGGATTAACATCACTAGCAGTCAAGGCAAGTTGACTGCTGGTACGGTTTCATCTCGCTCAACTTCCGGGGTGGCGGGCCCTATCAATATTCGCAGCACCGGTGCGGTAGAAACCGGCAACATCGATGCTTTTGGTGCCAGAAGCGGGGGAGATATTTCGATTGCGGCGCCGGGCCGGATCGTTACAGGGGTGATCAACTCGAGTTCGCAATCGGGAAGTGCCGGTTCGAGCCAAATTACCGGCAAGAAAGATGTTGAAGTTGTTTCGATCAAAGCTCGCGGCAATACGGGCGGCGATGTGGCAATCGAGGCTGGGGGAGCGTTTCGGGCTGCGGGAACAGGAACGGCTGCTGAGCGTGTCCAGGTCAGCATTTCTACAGACGGGCTGGCTCGATCGGGTTCACAGACGCTGCTGCAAAGCACTTGCTCGTCGGGAACCTGCACGGCGGCGACTGTTGGGACGGGAAACTTGAAGTCGAACACTGCGACTTCCTCAACTGCGATCGGGCCGCTGGCGATCGTGCCGAGTCCGGCACCAACTACCAGCGTGGAACTGAAAACTACAGCCAATTCTCAACAAATTGTGACTCAGGTGAGTCTCGGCCCCGCAGCGCCGGTGCCAAAGAGCAGTACCACAAATGTCTCGCCAGAACCGACTGCTGCGCCTGTTGAGGCGCGGTCGAACGAGAGTGCTGCCGGCCCGGTACTGCTGTCGCCGTCGGTGTTACAAGACAATTTGGCCGCGCCTGCAGCGACAGAAAACGCCAGCTTGCAGGCAACTGCACAGAAGCCCGCGAGTGCGGTGACAGCAGAAAGTATCGGGAATGTGAGGGTTCCTGAGATTTCTCGATCGAACTCGATCGCGCCGATAAATCCGATCGACGCAGTGCAGCAAAGGGATAGAACTCAGGGCCGGGAATTTGAACGTTACTTTGGGGGCACTGTCACTGAAAAGTCAGTCACGCAGCAAAGTATTCGAGATACTCTCAACAGCGTCAATCAGTTGACTGGGGTTAAACCCGCCATCCTTTACGTGTGGGCGAAAGAAAAACATTTAGAACTTGTGTTGTTATTGCCAGACGGCAAAAATGTTTTTAAAAGCGTGCCTGCAAGCCGCGAGACAGTCCTGCAAGTTGCTAAAAAATTCACTAATGCTATCAGAAGTCCCAGGAGATTGAATGCTGTTGATTACAAGGAACCTGCCGAGGAACTTTACCAGTGGTTAATTGCACCGCTGCAACCGGAATTGGAGGCTAATAAGATTGACACTTTGGTGTTTTCGATGGATGTCGGTTTGCGAACTTTGCCTTTGGCTGCTCTTTACGACGGCAAGCAGTTTTTGGTAGAAAAGTACAGTTTGGGCCTGATTCCGAGTTTGAGTTTAACTGATACTCGCTATGCCGATGTTAAGGGTTCTGAAGTGTTAGCGATGGGTGCGTCGAATTTTCCGGCAAAATACGATCAAAATCCTTTGCCTGCGGTGCCGCTGGAAATATCGACAATTGTGGGCAAGATTTGGCCTGGTTCGTCTTTTCTCAATGAAGCTTTTACTTTGGCAAATTTGAAGCAGAAGCGCAATCAACCGCAATACAAAATTATTCATTTAGCTACTCACGGCGATTTTCAGCCTGGGGGGGCCCAAAATTCTTACATTCAGTTTTGGGATACTAAGTTGCGGTTGGATCAGTTGGATCAGTTGAAGTTATCTAACCCGCAGGTGGAGTTGTTGGTTTTGAGTGCGTGTACTACGGCGGTGGGAGACGAACAAGCTGAGTTGGGGTTTGCGGGGTTGGCGGTGCACGCGGGGGTAAAATCGGCTTTGGCGAGTTTGTGGTATGTCAGCGATGTCGCTACTTTGGGGCTGATGACTGAGTTTTACCAGGAGTTGCGTACAGCGCCGATTAAGGCTGAGGCTTTGCGGCAAGCGCAGTTGGCGATGCTGCGGGGTGAAGTGCGGTTGCAAGATGGTTATTTGGTACGATCGGGCAACAATCAAGCTCTGCCTTTACCGTCGGAGTTGGTCACTAGGGGCGATCGAAATTTCTCGCATCCTTATTATTGGGCAGCTTTTACTATGATCGGTTCGCCGTGGTAATTCTGAAGACAGAAGGAAGAAGGAAGAAGGAAGAAGGAAGATTAATGCCCCATGCCCCATGCCCCATGCCCAATCCCCTGTTTGGCCAATAATTACTGACTAATCACTATTTGACTCAAGCGTTTGAGGATGCGGAGTACATCATGTAAATTATTGGTGCGATTGTTAATTCCAAATAAATCAGATGTGCTATATCGAGGTGATTCTCCTTTCACTAATTTAACAAAGATGAAACTTCCGCCTGTAGCAATCATGCCGTAACTAGGTTTGTCCGGGTTGGGATTTGCCAGCATATAAGCTAAGATTTGCGCCAATCCCGCTTCGATAGAAAATGAAACTCGTTTCGATTCTATTACCATCAGCCACAACTGCTCTTTTAAAACTAAAGTATCAAGGCTGCCTTTGATGATAACGCCTTCATCTTCTTCGTAAATTTCGACGGATTTTTCTGGTTTAATGTAGAAAGGATGCAGATAAAACTCGCCTGCAAATAACAGCGGAGAGACGATCGACAAACTAATGGTTTTTTCCAGCATCGGCGGATACGACCGCATGTTGAAGTAACCCGCTTTAATCTGATCTAGCTGTCGTTTTTGAAAGTCGGTAATTTCTGGTAACTCATCTTGCCATTCTCGGAAAAATTGGTCGTCTGTGACAAGTTGAAGGTCAAAAAGTGTTTTTAATTCTTCTAATGTGACATTTTTAGCTTGAATTGTTTGAACCATAATTCTAGCGCGTTAATTTTATGGGTACTTATAATTTTATCAAATTTCCCGGTAATATGATGTCCCGTCGAGCGATAATAACAAAATTGGTTCGTAGCGAGGACGGAGAGTCCTGACCCAATTCGCTCGGAATTGCATTCCTCACTAGGAAATGGTAACGGTTATTTTATTGAAGATGATATAATAAGTCAAAATTAAATTCTGCTAATTCCAAATTTTTTGCAAATTGAGAACAAATCCCGGCAAAACATTCTCCCCAGAAAGGGTGAGAGGAGATTGTAAAACTTCCACATCTTGATCGGGGCGATAAATTTCAACTTCCCGTTTTTTGCGGTTAATCAGCCAACCCAAACGGCAGCCATTTTCCATATATTCTTGCATTTTTTCCTGAGTCTTTTTTAGGCTGTCCGTTGGGGAGAGAATTTCGACAGCAAAATCGGGACAAAGCGGGATAAATTTTTCTCTTTGTTGAGGTGTCAAAGCTTCCCAGCGGGATTTCTCTACCCAAGACGCATCAGGAGATCGATCGGCTTTATTAGGCAGAGTAAATCCTGTGGAGGAATCAAAGGCTTCACCGAGTTGGGTTTGTTCGTTCCAAAGTCCAATCTGTAAGTTAAATTTTGAGTTGCTTCTTCCCGTTTCTCCTCCGGTTGGCGGCATGGCGATTAATTCTCCGTTGGCGCTGCGTTCTAATTTTAAATCGGGGTTTTCTTCGCACAGTTGATAAAACTGTTCGGAAGTTAGTTTAATTATGGAGTTGAGGTTTAAGGTTATAGCACTCATAGCATTTTTTTGAATTTTTAAAACTATTTATAACTCAAATTAATTCCAAATTTTTTGCAAATTGAGAACAAATCCCGGCAAAACATTTTCCCCAGAAAGGGTGAGAGGAGATTGTAAAACTTCTACATCTTGACCGGGGCGATAAATTTCAACTTCCAGTTTTTTGCGGTTAATCAGCCAACCCAAACGGCAGCCATTTTCCATATATTCTTGCATTTTTTCCTGACTTTTTTTCAAACTGTCGCTGGGCGAGACTAATTCAATGACAAAATCGGGACAAAGCGGGATGAATTTTTCTCTTTGTTCTGGCGTCAAAGCTGACCAGCGATATTTTTCTACCCAAGAAGCATCGGGAGATCGATCGGCTTTGTTGGGAAGGGTAAATCCTGTGGAGGAATCAAACACTTCGCCGAGTTCGGTTTGTTCGTTCCACACATCCAATTGTGTAGTCAATTTGACATTGCGTTTCCCTGTTTCTCCTCCGGTTGGCGGCATGGCGATTAATTCTCCGTTGGCGCTGCGTTCTAATTTTAAATCGGGGTTTTCTTCGCACAGTTGATAAAACTGTTCTGAAGTTAGTTTAATTATGGAGTTGAGGTTTAAGGTTATAGCAGTCATGGTTATTTACCTGCTGTTTTTATGAACTACATTAAGAATTAAAAATGGGATTACTCATTTTTAATTCTTAATTATTAACTTCTCATTCTACTGCAATTGCTTGATTCTGTTGAGCGCGTCTTGATAGGCGCTGGTTCTTCCGCCTTGCTTGTAAAGTTCTGCTGCTTTTTGAAAGTCGGCAATTGCTTTCGGTTGGTCTTGGTTATCCAGGTAAGCTAAAGCTCGGTTGTAGTAAGCGTCGGCAAAACCGGGATTGGCTTCGATCGCCCGCGTGTATGCTTGAATCGCAGTGGAACCGCGAGTGGCACCGAGTTCGGGCAAGCTGGCGGTGATGAGAGTGCGGGCATTACCGATATTAAAAAACAATTCAGGGGTATATTTGGGCTTGAAAGCGAGTGCTCTGTTGAAATCGGCGATTGCCTCCCAAGCATCTCCTTGATCTAACAGCGAAAGTCCTCGAAAATAATAGGCTTGGGCGTCTTGGGGATTGGCGGTGGATACGGGGCCGATCGTTGCGGGAGTATTGTCTACTTTCAACTCGGATTTGTTTATTCCCGCCGCCACTAGCTTGGCGATAAATGTATTGATTGGAACTGCTGCGTTAAATCCAGTTTTAATCGGGGCGACTTCGCCGGAACTGGTTTGAGCAAAACCGAATTCCCCTTGTCCGTGTAAACCGATGACTCGGCCTTCGGAGTCAAAAACTGGGCCGCCACTCATACCACTCCAAGTTACGGCCTGATACCGCAAAGTGTAACCTTCTGGGCGGTTGCGTGGGCGGCTGGTAACGAGTCCGGGAGAGAGTTCGGGTTCTCGTTCGGCGCCGAAAAGTCCCCCGGTAGCGGGATAGCCGTAAACGAAGATTTGAGTGCCGATGACGGCTTGATCGGAATCTGCGATCGTCGCGACTGGATATTCTTCGGGACTTTCAAATTTGACTACGGCTAAATCCGGGTCAGTTTCGGCGGTTTGCAAACGGGTGACGGAGGTTGCTTGATAGTTTTTGCCTTTAGACGTGCGAACGGTGTATTTCACGTCTGCTTTTTCTACGACGTGGTTGACTGTTAAAACTGTGTAAGTTTTGCCTGTTTTGGCAATAATTACCCCAGAACCGTCTCCGAGGGAACTGTTAATTTGTACTGTCAGCGGCCCAGCAATGCTGGCAACTTCTTGGGGAGTTTTGGCGATCGCGGGCTGGCTGATGACTATGGTTAAGGCTGCGGTAGTTCCTGCTAGCAGGGTGGCTAAGGTGTCGTAACGAGAAAAATTTATATTCATGGCTATTGCTAATTAGTAGCTGGGTAGCGGGATTTGGTGGAGGAAGGGCGATCGGCGGTTGGTGCTATTTTCTGTTTAGTTTTATTACTGATTTGACGCAAAGGATCTCGGCTTTGTTCTTTAGTGATAATTTTACTCGCTTTTTTGTTCCGCGATTCGCTATTTCAATGTAGCGTGAGTACGCCGCACCTTACTTAATCTCAACGTAGGCTGCCCAACTTACTTATTAAAACTTAAAAATACCTGACTCGATCTCGGTGGTTAGTTCTTCCTTAGTTATGCTTCCCCGCGCGACTCGCATGACTAAATCATATACTTCATCGTCGGTCAAATTCAGAGCGCAACCATTCAAACGCAAAAAGGTATCTGTCACTGCAAAAGCCGTTCGTTTATTGCCGTCAATAAAGGGATGATTCATCGCTATGTGATAGAGATAGGCGGCAGCTTGTTCGCTAATCGTTGAATGCAAAAATTGACCGCCAAAAGTTGCTTGCGGTTGAGCGAAAGCCGACTCCAACAAGCCTTCATCTCTAACGCCGGGAGTGCCGCCAAACATCTCTATCTGTCTGGCGTGGATACTTAAAACCATACTTTTGCTGACAAAATTAGGAGTTGGCAAGGCGACGGTAAACCTCCTTTCTTTCGTGTTCGGAATTTAGATATGCCTGCCATGCTTTGGCTTCTAGTTTTTGTTGTTCTTCTTGAGTCTTTAAGGAACGGACAAATTCAAGCACTTTCAGCAGCACGGGTTCTGGTACTTGGTCTAGTTCTTGAAGAAGTTGGTCTTTTGCGGTCATGTTTCTTTCCTCCTAATGATCGTACAACTATTTTACAACCTCGCTTGTGCCCATTGGACGATCGCCTCAGTCAATCCGTCTAAGGTATATTCTTTGGCTTCTACGTCTAACTTACCCAATAATTTCTGACAGCTTTTAGAAGTTTCAGGGCCGATGGATGCGATGCAAACGCTTTCTAACCAATCCTGAGACAGGGATAAGTCTGGGCTTTTTTCGAGGAGATTGCAAAAGTTATGCACAGTTTTGGAACTGGCAAAGGTTATGATATTTACGGCTTGATTTTGGAGTGCGGATAGGGCGATCGGATCTATAGTTTCGGGACAGCAAGATTGGTAAGCTGGCACTTCTATTACTTGCGCTCCTTTGGCGGTAAATTCTTTAACTAAAACTTCTCTGCCGCCGCTTTCTACTCTCGGAAATAGGATTTTGCAGTTTGTAGGGGCGGTGCCCCCGTGCCCGCCCTGCCAGGGGAAGTTCTCGACTAGGGAATCGGCGACAAAGTTGGGGGGAATAAAGTCTGGTTGTAGAGAGTGCGATCGCAAACTTTCTGCTGTTTTTTTCCCGACAACTGCGATTTTAATGCCAAACAAGCTGCGGGCGTCTTTGCCTTTGGCTTGTAATCGTTGAAAAAAGCAGTCTACAGCGTTGTGGGAAGTGAGAATTAACCAGTGAAAGCTTGACAATTGTGCGATCGCACTGTCTAATGGTTCCCAAGTGGACGGTGGCCCAATTACCAAGGCGGGCATTTCGATCACGCGGGCTCCTTGTTGCTGGAGTCGATCGCTAAATTCAGCCGACTGAGAAACCGATCGCGTGACTAAAATGGTTTTTCCTGCTAGCGGCAATTTGCTGTTGTTAGCGGTGACTGGTGTATCGATCATATTTGTGCTTTCTGGCTGGATTAAATATTCGCGCAATCTAACTACTTCCCCAATTACGATCACGCAAGGCGATAGAGATTGACCTGCTGTTTGCTGTACAATGTTGGAGAGATTTCCCAGCCAAATTTGCTGTTCTGGGCGGCCGCAATCTCGGATAATGGCGATCGGAGTTTCGGGCGATCGTCCGTGCTTTTGCAATTGCCAAATTATCTCGCTTAAATTTCGCCCTCCCATCAATATTACCAAAGTTTCTATCTGCACTAATGCTTCCCATTCCAAAGCATCCGGTTCATGGGCGCTCATCACTGCAAAACAGCGGCTCATCACCGGATCTGTGAGGGGAATTCCTGCTAGTAAAGGTGCGGCTAATGCGGAGGAGATTCCGGGTATTACTTCAAAGTCGCAGCCCGCTATGATTAATGCTTGAATTTCAGAACTGGAGCGACCAAAAATAAACGGATCGCCGCTTTTTAAGCGGATTACTTGTTTTCCGACTTGGCAATTTTCTACCAGCAAGCGGTTAATTTCTTGCTGCTGGGTGGAAGGTTTGCCGCCGCGTTTACCGACTTCGATTTTTCGACAAGTTGGTGGGATTAATTCGAGTTGCGGGATGTCGATGAGAGCATCGTAAATTAAAACTTCGGCTTGGGATAGCAGTTTGTGCGATCGCACTGTCATCAAGTTACAATCTCCGGGCCCCGCACCGACTAAATAAACTTTCCCTTTGTGGTTTTTCACAATTCCTCCTCGATCGTCTCGATAGTATAGTTTTATGAATATTGCGGTGCTTGGGCGCACCCTACCCTATCCTATAATTTAATCAGACTTTTCAAGCAGCCTGTAGGGGGAGGTTCACCCCTTCTCCTCAACGGTGCAAACAGGTTACATAAACCCGCCCCCACCCAACGAGATGCACCCGTTACTATTTATGCAGATTATCATCATCACGGCCGCCGATGCAAATTACTTTGAATTGGTGCAAGGTACTATTTTATCGGTGCGGGAAAAACCAGAGGGTGAGAATGTGGCGATCGGCTTTTTCGATCTCGGCTGCACTCCCGAACAGTTGCATTGGTTAAAAACACAAGTTAATATCATTCAAAAGCCTGATTGGGACTTTGACTTTCCTGGTAGAAATGAAGCTCCTCACTATCTCAAAGGACTTTTAGCGCGTCCGTTTCTCCGTCGATATTTTCCTAGTTCTGACATCTACCTTTGGATAGATGCCGATGCTTGGGTGCAAGATTGGCAAGCTGTTGAACTGTTAGTTAAAGGCGCGGCTAAACGCGGTTTAGCAGTTGTTGCAGAACTCGACCGGGGTTATTATTTAGCTTACGGCAAACTGCCTTGGTACTGGCAATTTGTTTACCGGGATTATCAGGCAGCTTTTGGCGAAGAAGTAGCCCAACAGTTGCACAGCTATCCAACCATAAATGCAGGTATTTTCGCGCTGCAAAAAGACGCACCTCATTGGGAAATGTGGGCAGAATATCTGGCAGAGGGATTGCAGCGACACGTTTCTTTAATGACCGACCAAATAGCTTTAAATCGGTTAGTTTACGGCACTGAAATGTTTGACAAAACAGAGATGCTCCCGGCTCGGTGCAACTGGAGTTGCAACTTTGGTTTGCCTGTTTGGGACAAGCACCAAGCCTGTTTTGTCGAGCCGTATTTGCCACAAGAAAAAATCGGTATCCTGCACCTGACTGGATACAAACACGACTTAGTAAAATTAGCAACGACGGACAGAAATCAAATAGAAATTAGTCTCCGCTACCAACCGATAAACAAGCAAAACTATCCTAATTTAACACCAGAACAAATGACATTACTGCCGTTATTGGAAATCACAAACAATACTTGGCTGCCCGCCGGAGATTACGTCTCGCCCGGATTGAAAGTTATTCTCCCCGATGCGTACTTCCCCAACATGATTGTTGGGGATACTCAGACTTGTTCGTGGCCTTATTTGCGCCGGGAAATCAAGCACAATTGGTATGTCGATCGCCGTGCTAACTCAGTCGGATTTCTCAGCCGCGACGAAGCACATATTCTTTACAATACGGCTCTGCAATTCAAAGGTAAAAAAGCATTAGAAATAGGTTGCTGGCTGGGTTGGTCTGCCTGTCACTTAGCACTCGCCGGAGTTGAATTAGATGTTGTCGATCCGCTGTTAGAAAGAGAAGACATCAGACAAAGCGTCATCGATTCAATTCAAGGTGCTCTAAATGCGTCGGGCGTTCAAACATCAGTCGAGCTAATACCAGGCTATAGCCCCCAACGAGTAGAAGAATATTCCGCTCAATTCAACCGCAAATGGTCGTTAATTTTTATTGACGGAGAACACGGAGGTGATGGGCCGTTAAATGATGCCATTGCGTGTGAAAAATTGGCTGAGGAAGATGCAATAATTTTATTTCACGATTTAACCGCTCCCGATGTTGCTAAAGGTTTAGACTACTTGAAAGAAAGGGGATGGAATACTGTAATTTATCAAACAATGCAAATTATGGGTGCTGCTTGGCGGGGCAAAGTCGAGCCAGTAAAACATCAACCCGATCCCAAGATTTCCTGGCAGTTGCCAGCACATTTGCACGGGTACAAGATTAGCAGTTTAGAGACAACTAATTCTCAAACAGCCAGCCAAACTAATCAAAACCAACAGTCATTTTATACAAGAGATTTTTACCAATTAATCGGAGAAGGAACTCGCACTTCTGCTAGAGAAATTATTCCCCTGCTGTTAGACTTGCTGCAACCCATTTTACCTAAAAGTGTGGTGGATGTGGGCTGCGGTACGGGAAGCTGGTTAGCTGCGTTTCACAAGTTGGGAATTTCTGATTGTTTGGGAATAGATGGCGATTATGTCGATCGCACTATTTTACAAATTCCTTTAAATCAGTTCCAATCCGCCGATTTAAAGCAACCGCTGCAAATAAACAGAAAGTTTGACTTAGCAATTTCTCTGGAAGTTGCCGAACATTTACCGGCTACCTGTGCCGAAAACTTTGTTAATTCTCTCACTCAACTAGCACCAGTGATTCTGTTTTCTGCTGCGATACCATTTCAAGGAGGCGTCGAACACGTTAACGAACAGTGGCCACAATATTGGGTTTATTACTTTCAGCAAAACGGCTATGCAGTTATTGACTGCTTGAGAAAAAAAATATGGAACAATGAAAAAGTCGAGCCTTGGTACGCTCAGAATATCTTGATTTTTGTTAAACAAGAGCACTTGTCGGGATATCCGAGGTTAGTAAATGAGTATCAAAATACCGATCTGAATCAATTAGCGATCGTCCATCCCAAGATTTATTTTTATAGCTTGCAAGCTGCTCGAAATTCCGCCCAAAAATTACAGTCAGAAAACGTCAAAAAAGTTGCAGCACCCCAGTTGGAATATCGGCCTTTAATATCTGTGATTATTCCCTGTTACAATCAAGCTCATTTTTTGTCGCAAGCAGTAACTAGCGTTATCAATCAAACTTACAAAAATTGGGAAATAATCATTGTTAATGATGGCAGCTTAGATACTACTAGCACAGCAGCCAAAAATTTGATAGCAACAAATCCCCAGCATCAAATTAGGCTAATAGAACAAGCTAATCAAGGGATATCAATGGCTAGAAATACTGGCATAGCGTCAGCAAACGGCCAATACATAATGCCCTTAGATGGCGATGATATTTTATCTCCAAATGCCTTGATGTGTCTTTTAGAAATATGTCTAAAATCCAAAGTACCTTGCATAGCATTTGGTTCTTATCAACTTTTTGGCGGCAATGAAAATCACACAATACCCAGTTATGATTTATATTCACCCAAAAATATCAAACAATCTAATATGATTTGCACGTCTTCATTGTATCACAAGTCAGTTTGGAATTTGGTCAACGGTTATAAAGCAGAGATGAAAGAAGGTTATGAGGATTGGGAATTTTGGGTTAATTGTCACAAACATAGCATTCCTTTTTTGGGAACGAGAGAAATAGTTCTTAATTATCGTCGCGTTCATGGTTCGAGGAATGAAAAAGCTCAAAGTTACCATCATAAATTGGTAGCACAAATTGTTTCTTACAATCCAGAAATATACGATATTGAAAGTGTAAATAGTGCTAACAAACTATTGGAATCAATCGAAAATTAATCTTTTTAAGAATGACTAAAGTCTTTACTACGAACAATTTTCCGAAAGTGTGTAGTCAGGACTTTAGTGTTATCTACATATCGGCAATCACATCCAAAAAACGCTTAACCTGTTTTTCCCAAGTCCAATCCAGCATAAAATTAGCCGCAGCTAAACCGCGACGTTTTGATTCTTCGCGATTAGTATAAACTTGTTCCAACGCCTCGACAACTTCTGCAACATCAGACTCTCCCCAACCTTCTACACCGGAAAAAGGAGGAGTTAGTTTAACTCGTCCTTGACTCCATAAAGGATAGCAAATGTTGCTGTAAATTAAGTCTAAATGACCAGTATTTGCTGATAAAATAGTCGGAATTCCGCACGCCATACTTTCCATCGCGACCAAATTAGTGCCACCTTCGCAGCGGTTAGTGAAAACAGCGCAGTCGGCTTCTCGCAAAAGTTGTCCAGCGAGGTAATTGGGAATTAAGCCGATGTCGATAAAAGAGTCAATCGGCAAACCGTTCGCCACTAACCATTGGGAAATTTCCAAACTTCCGTCGCGGTTGATATTGGGAAGTCCGGCCACGTTTCCGGTTTGTTCGATTCCTAACATATACTGAGGCCAGAAGTTGTGCCATGTTGTTAGTAACAAAGCCTCTGGATGTTTGGCGCGAAATCTTTTGAAAGCGGCAATTACAATATCTTGACCTTTGCGATATTCCAATTTGCCGCCGGAGAAAATGACGAAGCGATCGCCAAATAGATTAGATTTGGGTGCAGGATGGAAAATTGTTGGGTCAATTCCTTGATGTACCATCGCCACATTAGTCAAGCCGCGGCTTCTCAAAACATCCGCATTCCAGTTAGAACCTGCGACAATCACGCTATATTTTTTGGCCGTTTCTAGTGCTTCTGCTGTGATTCGTGTGTCTTCAAAAAATATGACTCCTATTTGACAAGCGCTGGTAATTTGATTGTCAACTCCAGAGGATGCTAAATTATTCCCCAAAGCGTAAAGTACGGGAAAATTACAACTGATTTGTTTGTCGGAATTGGCTGCTACTAATTCCTGAAAACTTTTGTGCTTTTCAATTACAGGTAACAACAGCGATTTATGCAGCGGATTCATTGATTCTGAGGTGATTGATGGCGGTGCTAAAAGTGCAACTTCCCAGGCAGGATTTTGCCGCAGTTGTAGTGTTAAATTCAGGGCGTAAATTCCCCAGCCACTGGTGATGCTGATCGGCCAACTAATGCCGATTCCGGTAATTTGTGGGGAAGTTTCTGGGGGGTTAATTTGAGGCGGAGTTTCTGGGGGTTGAAGCCGAGGCGGAGCCTCTGAATATGCGTTACCAGGCTCTGCCTGGTAACGAGTAGATTGTAGGGGCGGTGCCCCCGTGCCCGCCCTCTCTAGCAAGGCTGCTTTTATACGATCGCAAACTCCATCCCAATCACCAGCTTTTTGCTGCCTAAACAACCGCGCAGTGGGATACCAAGGGCTATCTTCGCGTTCCAACATCCAGCGCCAATCGGGAACAAAAGACAGCAAAATCCAGACGGGTTTGCCCAAAGCACCGGCCAAATGCGCGACAGAAGTATCTACACAAATTACTAAATCGAGTTGCGAAATAATTGCTGCTGTGTCGGCAAAATCGACGCAATGTTCGCTCAAATCTTCAATTTGGTGTTGCTTTAATAAAGTGCGTGAAGCGCAGCTATCCTGTAAGGAACCGCCCCCTGACAAATCTTTCTGAAGACTGTAAAAACTCACTCCCGGAACATCTACAAATTTCAGAAAATCGCTCAATTTACACGATCGCTGATGATTGTTGCGGTGCAGCGGGCCGCCCGCCCACACAATACCTACTTTTAGATTATTATTCGGCTTTAAATAAAATTTAAAATCCTGTGGCGGAGCTAAATAAGGAATATTCGCCGGTATATTTTCCCAAGTAGTTCCCAGAATTCTGGGCAAACTTAGCAGCGGGGCTTGCACTTGAAAATCAATCAAATCGCTCGGCTTGACTCCTACTCGATCGACTCCTGCAACTCCTTCAAATAAACGCTTCAGCAAGACATGACAAGCAACAATAACTTTGCCGCCTTTTTGCTTAACTAAATGCGCGTAGCGGATAAATTGTATCGTATCGCCAAAACCTTGTTCAGGGTGCAATAAAATTGTTTTTCCCTGCAAATCAGAGCCGTCCCAAAGTGGTTTCTCAAAAGAGCGCCGATCCAATTGTTGAGTTTGCCAGCGCGATTCGTACTCCGCAAAACCACGCTCAAAATTTCCAGTTAAGAGCAAAGCTAAGGCTAGTCTCAAGCGCCAATTTGGCGAGTTGGGACGTAGTTGAATTGCTTTATTGTAGAAGTCGATCGCCTCTGCGACTTTTCCTTGTTCTTCGAGGGCAGAACCCAAATATAAGTTTGTTTCGCTCAGGTTGGGATTGGTTTCTAGCGCTTGTTTGTAGTGCGAAATTGCCTCGGCTATTTCCCCGTTTTCCTGTTTGAGATCACCTAAACAACTGTGGGCTTCTGCGTGGCTGGGTGAGACAGCAATTACTTGTTCGTAACGAGCGGCTGCCTCTGCTTTTTTACCTTGTTTTTGTAAAGCATTTGCTATGTAAAATTGTACCTGTGCGGGCGATAAGGCAAATCGAGGCGAAGCTTCGGTATCTGCGTTACCAGGCACAGCCTGGGAACGAGTAGATTGTAGGGGCGGTGCCCCCGTGCCCGCCCTCTCTAGCAAGGCTGTTTTTATGCTCTCTAGCAAGGCTGTTTTTACGCGATCGAATACTCCCTCCCAATCGCCCGGTTTTTGCTGCCGAAACAGCCGCGCCGTCGGATACCAAGGGCTATCTTCGCGTTCCAACATCCACCGCCAATCCGGCATAAAACATAGCAAAATCCATACCGATTTACCCAAAGCACCAGCTAAGTGCGCGACAGCAGTATCAACAGAAATTACTAAATCTAGTTGCGATATCACCGCCGCAGTATCGGCAAAATCGTTCAAATTGTCGCTCAAATCTATCACAGGAATTTGAGTTAATAAACTACGATTTTCAGGCGATAAGTCTTTCTGAAGACTGTAAAAACTTACACCGGGAACATCTAAGAATTGCAGGAAATAGCTTAAATCGCTCGATCGCTGAAAATCCTTCAAATGTTCCGCACTTCCCGCCCACGCAATCCCAACTTTGAAATTGCGATCGGAATTTAGAGAAAATTGCCAATTCGGCGGCCCAGCTAAATAAGGAACATTTGCCGGTATATTTTCTAAATTTGTTCCCAGAATATGCGGCAAACTCATCAGCGGTGCTTGCACTTGGAAATCAGGCAATTCATCCATCCGAATCACCACTTGTTCTATCCCAGGAATCTGCTTAAATAAACGCTTCAGTTCTTGATAGCAAGAAAGGATTACTTTGCCGCCTTTTTGCTGGACAATGGCCGCGTATCGCACAAATTGAATGGCATCGCCCAAACCTTGTTCGGATCGGAGCAAAATAGTTTGCCCATTCAAATCTGAACCGTCCCAAACTGGTTGGTCAAAATTCAACCGTGGCAATTTTTTCGCCTGTTCTGTTTGCCACCGCCACTCGTATTCTGCTAAACCGCGCGGCAAATCCCCAGTCAACAGCAAGACTAAGCTTAAATTGAAGTGAGCTTTAACACAATTTGCATCAAGTTCGATAGCTTTACTGTAACAAAAAATTGCTCGATTCACGTCTCCTAATTGTTCAACAGCACTGCCTAAATTAGTAATAGCTTCTATATAATTAGGGTGCAAAGATATGGCTAGTTCCAAGCTAGAAATTGCCTGTTCTATTTTGCCCGCAGCCAAGCATAACGTTCCCAGGTGATAGTGTCCTGTAGGATTGTTTGGTTCGGATTCAATTGCCAGCTCGTAAAGGCGTTCAGCCTCGGCTAGCTGAAATTGTGTTTGCATGGCCGCACCCAAATTTACCAGCGCTGGCGCATAATTGGAATTGACAGAAAGTGCTTGATGAAAACAGGCGATCGCACTTGGCAACTCGCCCTGCTGCTGGAGTATCGCGCCGAGATTGTTGAGAGCTTTGACGTAAACCGGATTCAGGGCGATCGCCTTTTGAAAGCAAGATATAGCAGCCATTATATTGCCTTGATCTTGCAGCAAAATACCCAAGTTATTGTGAGATTGAGCGCAGTTAGGGTCGATTTCGATCGCGCGCTGATAATAGGCGGCAGCTTCGGCTAAATCGCCTGTTTGGTGCAGCGTCACTGCCAAATTAGTTGCGGCTTCTATCGAATTTGGCTGCAAAACCAAAGCATTTTTAAAATAAGCGATCGCCTCGGAAAATCTTCCTTGCGACTTGAGAATATTTCCCTGATTAAACTGTTTGTGATATAATTCAATATTGGTTTGAGTTTCTCTGGGCGGTAGATATTCTTGATGCTGACAAATTTTTTCTCTCAGCGCCAAAGCAGCTTCTTCTAAAACTCCTTCCCAATCTCCCGCTGTAGACTGGCGAAACAGTCGCGCCGTGGGATACCAAGGACTATCTTCGCGATGCAACATCCACCGCCAATCCGGCACAAAACACAGCAAAATCCACACGGGTTTGCCCAAAGCACCAGCCAAGTGCGCCACAGCAGTATCGACACTAATGACTAAATCCAGAGCCGATATTACAGCCGCAGTATAGGCCATGTCTTGCAAATTAGAGCTTAAATCTGTTACGGGCATTTGCTCTAACAAAGCGCGATCGTCTGCTGTCATTTCCTTTTGCAAGCTGTAAAATTCTGCTCCCGGAATATCTAACAGTTTGGACAACAAATTTAGCGGTAACGATCGCACCTTATTTTGGGAATGTTGAGAATTTCCAGACCACACAATCCCTATTTTCAAATTAGCAGTTTGGCGAATAGTACATTCCAAACCGGGCGGCGAAGCTAAATAAGGAACCTTCGCCGGTATAGTTTCTAAAGTTGTTCCCAGAAGGTGAGGCAAACTCATTAGCTGCGCGCGCACTTGAAAATCCGGCGCATCCTCTGGGTTAACTATTAACCCATCGATTCCCGCAACTTGTGCAAACAAGCGGTGCAAGTGCGGCAAACACCAAACAATTACCCTACCGCCTTTTTCCTTGACTAAATCTGCGTAGCGGATAAACTGAATTGCATCGCCTAAACCCTGTTCCGGGCAAAGCAAAATAGTTTTTCCTTGCAAATCTTTGCCGTCCCAAACCGGCTGTTGAAAACTGTAGCCCGGGTACTCTTTTTGTTGAACCAGCAGTCGCCATTCGTACTCGGAAAAACCGCGCTGAAAATCTCCCGCCAGCAGCAAAGCTAAACCTAAATTTAGGTGAGATTCGGGGCTAGCGACATTGAATTTAACTGCTTGGCTGTAGTAGGTGAGAGCATCCGCAAATTGTCCGCGATTGTGGAAAGCACTTGCCAAACTGTAGAGGGGATTGATATAGCCGGGTTTGAGTTCGATCGCCCGATGGTAACAATCGATCGCCTCTGCCATTTTTCCCGCTTCCTCAAAAGCTTGGCCGAGATTGTTCAAAGCTTGTGGAAAGTCGGGTTTCAGGCTCAAAGCTTGCTGATAGCAGCCGATCGCATCTTCAATTTTGCCCTGTTTCTGCAGGACAATTCCCAGATTGCAGTGAGCCTGTGCACTGGCTGGCAATTTCTGAATCGCCTGCTGGCAAAAAGCTAGAGCCTCATCTAACTTATCTTGGTTTGACAGCCAACTCCCCAAAGCAAGATCGGTTTCTGCCAAATCCGGTTGCAGCGCCAGAGCTCGATCGTAGTATGCGATCGCATCTGCAACTCGCCCCTGTCGGATCGAGGCGTATGCTAAGTTGTGCAAGGCATCTAAATAATTAGGCTCGATCGCGATCGCCCGTTCGTAATTCGCGATCGCCCGTTCGTAATTCGCGCCCGCTGCCGCTTCCTCCCCTTGTTCCTCCAAAGCAATTCCCAAATTCAAATAAGCCGCCGCGCAATTAGGATTGACTTGAATAGCTTGCTCGTAGCAGCTTATAGCCTCCGCCACATCTCCTTGCTCTTCCCGCAGCAGCCCCAAATTAATCAGCGCTTCCGGGCAATTCGGGTTCAAAGAAAGCGCCCGTTCGTATTCTGCGATCGCCTCTTCAGTCTCCCCTGCTTCCGCAAGCGCGCTGCCCAAATTGCTCGCAGTTTCCGCCAAATTCCGGTCGATTGCTAGCGCTTGTCGGTAGTGCGCGATCGCTTCTTGTAGCCTGCCAGCGTGCTGTTTGACAACACCTAAATTGCTGTGCGCGGCCGCGTAATTTGGATCGATCGCGATCGCTCGTTCATAACATGCGATCGCAGCGCCAAAATCGGCTTGCTGCTGCAAATCCACGCCCCGCCGAAACTCTGCATCCGCCGAATCCGACGGCACAAATGCAGCAGCAACCGCGCCTAGAGCTTCCGCCACCCGATCGAAAACGTCCTCCCAGTCGCCCCGCTGATGCTGGCGAAACAGCCGCGCCGTCGGATACCAAGGACTATCTTCACGCTCCAACAGCCACCGCCAATCCGGCGAAAACGCCAGCAAAATCCACACTGGTTTGCCCAAAGCGCCCGCCAAATGGGCGACAGCGGTATCGACACTAATGACTAAATCCAGTTTGGCGATCGCAGCAGCAGTATCAGCCAAATCGCCAAAATGCGGGCTCAAATCTACGATCGACCTTTGATTCAACAGCGCGCGATCTGCCTCGGAAACCTCTTTCTGCAAGCTGTAAAAACTTACCCCGGAAACGTCCAAAAGCGGCAGAAACTGACTCAAACTGCAAGAACGCTGCTTGTTTTTGCGGTGTTTTGGATTCCCCGCCCAGACAATGCCAACTTTCAAAGTGCGATCGGGCAAAAGTCCAAATTCAGCACCCGGTGGCGGAGATAAATAAGCAGTATTTGCCGGTATTGTTTCCAGATTTGTACCAAGAATATAGGGCAAACTCAACATCGGCGCTTGCACGTCAAATTCCGGCAGGGGCTCCCCTTTAACTATTAGCAAATCAATGCCCTCAACCGTTGCAAATAAACGGTGCAATTGCGGGTAACAGCCAACAATAACCCTACCGCCTTTATTTTTGACGATCGCAGCGTAGCGAATAAACTGAAGCGAATCACCTAAACCTTGTTCGGCGTGCAGCAAAATAGTCTTTCCCACCAAATCCGCACCGTCCCATAGCGGCCGATATTCTCTCGCCGAAACAGTATTTTCCGCTCCCGCCAAAAAACAGGAATGACCAGTGTGAAATTCTTTAATTTGCCAGCGCCACTCGTATTCAGCCAGACCATTTTCCAAATCTCCCACCAACAGCAAAGCCAAGGATAAATTCAGGTGAGCGCTAGCGTGATTTGGACTTAAATGAATCGCTCGTCTGTAGCAGGATATTGCATTTTCTACCGCGCCTTTTTCCAGAAACGTCCTGCCTAAATTGTTGATAGCTTCCACAAAATCCGGCAGCAATTCTAGAGCTTTGTGATAATAGTCCAGCGCATCTTCTAAATTGCCCTGTTCTTGCAACACTGTTGCCAGATTGTTGTAAGCTTCCCAGCTATGCGGATGAATTTCCAGCGCTCGCCGGTACAGCTCGATCGCCCTGAAAAGTTCGCCTTTTTCTTGCAGCGCCACGGCTAAATTAATTAACGCAGGTACGAAATCCGGTTGAGCTACAAGAGCTTGCTCGTAATGTGCGATCGCCTCTTCCACTTGACCTTGTTCCTCAAAAATCTTTGCCAAGTTGTAAGCTGTTTGAGGAATATTTGGAGCGATGGCTAAAGCTTCTCGGTAATGCGGGATAGCGGCTTCTAATTCGCCCTTTTCTTGCTTGAGAAAACCAAAATTAATCCGCGCTTGAACGCAATTTGGCTCAAGAGATATGATTTGTTCGTAAAGGGCGATCGCCTCTTCCCGATCTCCTGTTTCCATCAAATGTTCTGCTTGCCGCAATAAATCCTCTAAAACAACCGGGTTATCGCCACCCGTTGCGATCGCAACCGATGTCTCAATCCCCTGCGATTGCTTAGCTGTGGAGCGTTCCGCTAACCCTTCGCTCGCCATCACAAATATTTGTTTACTCTCTTGAACCACGCTTGCACCTGTCATTTTGACACCCACCGAATCGAGGTCAGGCGTATTATTAGCAGTCATGGCGAGTGAAACGAAGTCAAGCGAATCTTTGGCAGAATACTCGGAATAACTAGCAGTATTGGCGCTCGCAAATAAACTCAAAGCCGCCTGCACTTCCTCAAACAATTCTTGCCAACTTTCCGGCTGACTTTGGCGAAAAAGCCTCGCAGTTGGATACCAAGGATTGTCTTCACGATCCAGCAGCCAACGCCAGTCAGGAGCAAAAGAAAGCAGTACCCAAACCGGTTTTCCTAAAGCACCGGCTAAGTGCGCCACAGCCGTATCGACACTAATGACTAAATCCAGTTGAGATATAGCCGAAGCGGTATCAGCAAAATCGTTCAAATGCGGAGTTAAATCCGGCACTAAGTGTTGGTGCAACAAAGTGCGATCGCTCTCGGACAAGTTTTTTTGTAAACTATAAAAAGCAATTCCCGGAACATCCAAAAATCGAATAAAATCGCTCAAGCTGCAAGAACGCTGATTGTCTTTCCGGCGCTTCGGACTCCCCGCCCAAACAATCCCTACCTTCAATTTGGCATCCGAAGAAAGCGCAAACTTGCACTCAGCAGGCGGATATAAATAAGGAACATTGGCAGGTATTGTTTCCAGAGTTGTCCCGACAATTCGCGGCAAACTCATCAGCGGCGCGTGAACGTCAAATTCTGGCAAACCCTCAAGACTCACTGATAAATATTCAATGGCGGCAACTGTCGCAAACAACCGCATCAGTTCTGGATAGCAAGCCACCATAACTTTAGCCCCTCGGCTGCGAAGAATCGGCGCGTAGCGAATAAACTGAATAGAATCGCCGAAGCCTTGCTCGACGTGGAGTAAAATAGTTTTTCCCTGCAAATCCGAACCATCCCAAACCGGCTGTTTAAATTGCCTCGGTTGTAGTTGCGGAGTGCGCCACCGCCACTCATATTCAGCAAAACCGCGCTGAAAATCTCCGAACAATAGCAAAGTTAAAGCTAATTCCAGGTGGGCGATGGCGTTCTCTGGCTGCAATTCCAAGGCTCGACTGTGACAAGAAAAAGCTTCTTTAAATTCTCCTAAATCGACCAAAGCGTGTCCGAGATTGTTAATAGCCTCCACGAGGTCTGGCTTTAAGTTTAATGCTTGTCTGTAGTAGGATATTGCGACTTTTACATTGCCTTGTTCGTGGTAAAATGCTCCTACATTGTTGTGAGCTTCGGGATTGTCTGGCTCTAGTTTTACAGCTTGCTGGTAGCAGTTGAAAGCTTCGGCTAATTTACCTTGCTGCTGCAAAACTGTTCCCAACCCCATCAGGGAATATGTCAAATTTGGATTGATTTTTAAAGCGTAGACGTAATAAGCTATCGCCTCGTTTAATTTATTTGTTTGTTTAAATAAATTTCCTAAGTTGTGCGCTGTTTCGTGCAGCTTTGGGTCGAGTCGCAGCGCTGTTTGGTAATATAAAATAGCCGATTCTATTTCGCCTAATTGCTGTTTTGCCCAGCCCAAATTATTGTAAGTGAGTGCGGAATTTGGCTGGATTTTGATTACTTGTTCGTAACTGGCGATCGCCCTTTGATATTCGCCTACATCCAGCAAAAGATTAGCTTTATTTAAATGTGCTTCTACAAAATTGGGGTTTTGGGTGATCGCCTTTTCGTAAAAGTCGATCGCCTCTGCAATCTTTCCCTGCTGTCTCGCGGCTATTCCCAACAAACACAGCACGTTTGCTGATTCCGGCTGCACTTCTATTATTTGCCGATACAAATTCTCAGCTTCTAACAAACGGCCCGCTTGGTGATGTTCCCAAGCTAATTTCAAAGAGTCTTCGGCACCCAGTTTGCAGGCAGATTTCCGCGATTTTTTTTGAGAAGCCATAGTTGTCTTAGTTGTTTGGGAGTTCGCTAACTTGTAATTGCCAACTTCTTCTAATTTGTTAACTCTTCCTTCTTCCTTCTTCCTCCTTCCCCCTTCCCCCTTCCTTCTTCCTTCTTCCCCCTTCCTTCTTCCTTCTTCCTTCTTCCTTCTACCCCAACAAACAAGCGGCGGGAAAAATCAGATATTCTAAGAAAAACAACTTCCAGATAAACTGATAAAATGCCGCAATTTCTATTTTATCGTCCAAATCAACTTTGACGCTCCAAAACCACATCAAACCCAAAGCCGCCAAATGAGAAACTGCCAGAAACACTAAATTAACATTAGACAATACGATCGCTCCAGCCAAAGTCGCGCCCAAATAACAAACCGTCAACACCCAGCGAGATAAATTAAAGACGGCAGGCTTGCCCAGCTCAATCGTAAACGTAGTAATATTATATTGCTTGTCGCCTTCCATGTCGGGGATATCTTTAAAAATGGCGATCGCAAACGTAAACACCACAACAAAAACCGTCAGCACCCAAACTTCCGCAGGAATCTCAAAAGACACACTCTCCAAAATCCAGCCCGAAAAAGCGCTTTTCGCCCCTCCCAAACCCAACACCCAATTAAAGTGCAAAAATAACCCTAAATTTACGATCGCGCCCCGCACAGTAAAAATGCACAGCGCCGCCCACAAAGGAAAGCGTTTCAGCCGAATTGGCGGCAGAGAATAAGCAGTCCCAATCGCCAAACTAACGCCAACGGTAGCCAGCAAAAACGGGCCTTGTAAAACAGCAGTCAAAATTGCTATAATTCCCGTTGCAATTACAATTAATTCCCCGGTTTTCCGAGAAAACACTCCCGATGCGATCGGCAAATACGGCTTATTAATTTTATCAATTTCAACATCTTCTAACTGGTTCAATCCCACAAT
Organism: Microcoleus sp. B9-D4; assembly: GCF_036705105.1. NCBI lineage: Bacteria > Bacillati > Cyanobacteriota > Cyanophyceae > Oscillatoriales > Microcoleaceae > Microcoleus > Microcoleus sp. B9-D4. The sequence goes on along the minus strand of NZ_JAUBTS010000013.1, from coordinate 7,681 downwards.
ATAAATATTGCCGCAAATGCAAGCCAACCAGGCAAAAGCTAGGGCCCCAAATACAGGATTCACAAACAGCCGCGCACTTTGGGCGATCGCGTACAAAGCCAATACACTCAAGCTAGTCCCCACAATTGTGTGCGGCCGACAAAACTCCCAAAATGCCCTCAGCCAGCTTTGCTGAGCCGAGCCATTTTTATCAATCCAAGACTTGCCAATCGAATCATTGCCCATAAATCTCACACCCGCACCACACAAATAATATTTTCTAAGGTGTGCAATGCACACCTTACTCATCAACTCAACACTCAAAACTTCTCTGATATATGCCTGCTATTTTACAGCACAAATCATCCCAAAACGAATCAACCCGCTCTGATACCCACGGCTCATCAATCCGAGAGCAAGTGCAGCTTGAATAGTCGTCCACCCGCTCGTTAGCAAACCCCAAATCGCGCTCGGAGTCAAAGCAGAATCGATCACCACATCCCAAAAAGGAGCAACAGCTTTTGACCAATCAGCCGTGCGAATACTTGTCAAAGGCAAACTGCGGACAATTTCCTCATATTCCGGCAAAGAAATCACATAAGGCAAAGCATAAACCCGGTAAATTTCTGCCAATTCCTTTCTCTCTTCATCAGTTAATTCACCCGCCGCTTCTCCCAGCGGGCGGTGACACCAAGTTGCCAAAATCAAAGTTCCTCCCGGCTTGAGTACGCGACAGCATTCCTGCAAAAACTTAATTTTGTCGGGCATATGTTCGCCACTTTCGAGCGACCAAACCAAGTCGAATGACTCGTCAGGAAAAGGCATATTCAAAGCATCGGCTACCAAAAAATTCACATTGCTTTCAAGCCCAGCAATTTTAGCGCGTTCGGTCGCTCTGTTGGCCTGTACCGGACTCAGAGTAATCCCGGTCGCTGTAACGACGCTAGCGCCCGTTTTATTTGGTTCGGCAGATCTGCTAAAATCACGATCGCTCCTGCCATCCAACTTTAAATTATTTGCCGCGATCGAACTAAACTTTTGAGTCAAATACAGCGTGCTGCCGCCGATGCCGCAACCGACATCGAGAATGCGGTAAGATTCACAGAGTGCCTTCTCTGACGGTACTCCAGCCCAGCCCAGCAGTTCTTCTATCAAATCTATCTGAGCCTGTCGGCGCTCTTTTTTCAAATTGCCATCCGGGCCGTAGTAACCGTGGTGCATATGTTCGCCCCACACCTGCTCCCACAGACCGCTAGAAGCGTCGTAAAGTTGCTGAATTTGCTGGTAAAGTGTTGATGTCATCGCCGGATCGCAAGTTATTAAAGGAATTCTACCGTTATTTTCCCGATGTTGTCATAGAATTTGGCGATTGAGTTCGATCGGTCTCCGGCCTTCACCAAACAGAGATGTCCTGATTTCAAGCCCGACGCTCTATTTGTGGGTTCCCTCTCAAACCTCAAATCTCCAATCGATTTGTGGCTTCCCTCTCAAATCTAAAATCTAAAATCTAAAATCTAAAATCGAATGACTGTCTCGCGAACCATTGCTTTGGGCTTTCTCGCTGTCATCCTCGCAGGTGCTCTATTACTGATGATGCCCTTTTCCACAATTGATGGAACTTGGAGCGATCCAATAACAGCACTGTTTACCTCTACTTCCTCTGTCTGCGTCACGGGCTTGTCGGTTGTGGATGTCGGAAAATATTACTCTTTTTGGGGGCAACTGTGCCTAGTTTTACTGGTGCAAATAGGAGGTTTGGGCTACATGACAGCCACGACTTTCTTGCTGCTGTTATTGGGGCGCCGCTTTGGCTTGAAAGACAAAATTGCTCTGCAACAATCTCTCGACAAATCCGGGCTAGCCGGCGTAGTACAACTCGTGCAGTCAATTCTAGCAACAACGCTTTTGTTTGAATTAACAGGAGTGTTTTTGCTGATGACGGTTTTCGTCCCCCAATACGGATTTAAAGAGGGTGTGTGGTCTGCTATATTTCACAGCGTTAATTCCTTTAACAACGCGGGTTTTAGCATCTATTCAGATAATTTGATCGGCTACATCAGTTCGCCTATGGTTAACTTCACAGTCAGTGGTTTAATCATATTTGGGGGAATCGGCTATCAAGTAATTATGGAAATGTACCTGTGGCTGCGCGATCGTTTCAACAAAAGCCCTATCTGCACAGTTTTTTCCCTGAACTTCAAAGTTGTTACCACTACAACGGCTGTCCTTTTAATTTTAGGAACGCTAGCCTTTTTGGTGCTGGAATACGACAACCCAGACACTTTCGGCTCTCTAACTTTTCCTCAAAAGCTGATGGCCGCTTGGTTTCAATCTGTTACTCCCCGCACGGCGGGGTTCAATACAATTAGCATTGGCCAAATGAGCGAAGCCTCGCTATTTCTGACCATCGCGCTGATGTTTATCGGCGCCAGTCCCGGCAGCACCGGCGGCGGAATCAAAACCACAACTTTTAGGATATTGTTTTGCTGTACCACAGCAGTTATCGAAGGCCAGGAAGATGTGGAGTGCTATCAGCGCCAAATCCCGCCAGCAATGATTCTGAAAACCATTAGCGTAGTCTTCGGTTCCCTGTTAGTCGCGTTCACATCTGCAATTTTAATCGAGCTGACCAATCCCGAAGTAGAATTTATCGCAGCGCTGTTTGAAGCAGTTTCAGCTTTTGGCACGGTCGGTCTTTCCACTGGGATTACACCCACGATTTCAGCGATCGGTAAGTTGATTTTGATTGCTACAATGTACATAGGTCGGGTTGGGGTGCTGCTGCTGATAAGTGCTGCATTCGGCGACCCAAAACCCAGGTCTTTTAAGTATGCTGAGGAAAGTTTGTTAGTGGGATAAAAAAATCCTGCCTCGTTGCTGATAATCTAAACAATGGGTGACAACCCAAATCAACTTTTACTACTTACCCAAAAATCAAAAGGAGGCGGCGCTGTCTCTGCTAAAATGTAAACAGCAAGACGCTCAGCGCTGGAAATTTAGTGAACCTGTCATCTTTGAATTTTTTTCGCACTTTGCGCGCCGACAACAAGCAATTTGCAGTTATTGGTTTGGGACGCTTCGGCAAAGCTGTGTGTTCGACTCTGCACGGCTTGGGTTACGAAGTCTTGGGAGTTGACACCGATGAAAAAAAAGTAACTCAAGCTTTGAGCGAGCGCATTGCTGCTCACGTTTTGCAGTTAGATTCTACTGAGCCTAGCGCTCTTGGGGAAGCCGGTATATTTGAATTTGAAACAGTGATTGTTGCGATCGGCAATTACCTAGCAGAAAGCATTACCACCACCCTTAATCTTAAGGAAGGGGGGGTACGTCACGTAATAGCCAAAGCTTCTTCGGAAACTCACTTAAAACTGTTGAAAAAAGTCGGCGCAGATCATGTAGTTTTTCCCGAACGAGAAATGGGCTGCTCTGTGGCCCGCCTTCTTACAAAACCCAGCATTTTAGAACGCTTTGACCTCGACCCAGATCACAGCATCGTTGAGTTGCTCGTTCCTGAAAAGTTTGACGGTAAAACCATCTCCGAATTGGAGCTCCGGCGCAAGTATGGTTTGAACTTGCTAGCAGTCGGGCGCGCCGACAAGTTCGAGATTAATCCGGAGCCCAGCGAACGCTTGAGAAAGGGCGAGGTGATGGTAGTAATTGGTTCTAATAAAGATATCAGTCGCTTGCCAATTTAACTCAATCGGCGTAAGTCCCACGCTGTAATTGTACTCAATTGGGCGTTGGGATATAAGCTTTCGCAAGGTCTATGAAATAATCAAAAATTTCCTGATTTCTCACAAAAAGATGGTAAGATATAAGTGGTTGCGACCCACCCACTCGGCTGCAAACAACAGGTCACAGTAGCAGTAGTATGCTTACCAAGGATAACTGCGAGAGAAAGGGGGAAAAGACAGACCGCTGGTTATTGGGATACGTCAAACATGTGAAATACAATCCAAGTTTGTCCTACGGAATAGTTTTTTGCCTTGGGAAACAGGGTTTCTGCGTGGGTTCCCGAAGAAGGGATAAAGGCTGCAAAGCTTTCTTATGCTGTGTAAGACTTGGATCGTCTTAGGTGACGAATACCCAGTAATGGGATACCCAACGCCCGCAACAGCAAATGAGACACGAAGCCTACAGGCTCACCGCAAGGTTAGTGTTAGGTATTTCACCAGCTCGCCATTTTACGCACATACAGCAACATTCCTGGACTCAGAAACCCGGTTTCTTGTGTTCCGACTGTCTAAGTCCTAAGCAATTCTTGCGGGATGTTTGAAAATTTCAGCCCCCCACAAACCCGGTTTATCTAAGATGAACCGGGTTTCTCTGTCGATCTTGATATTCTAATTTTTAACCGAAATATTTGACACTCCCCTGCCTGAAGGCGAGGGGATTCTTGGTTCTGCGACCTACCTTAAAACTATCTATCCTTTCGGCAGTGTTTAAACCAGGTATCCGTTCAAAAGAACCAAATATCGAGCTTAATTTAGATAGCCTCGCGAGGGTTTGTCTCCCCAAGCTTTCGAGAATTGCTTCTCTTGTTTCTGTGTGCCCCACAGTACATTTTAGACAGTACATTTTAGAAATAAAAAGTTTAGTCTCTGATTTTGGCTTACATTAGTTAGCCCAGCTATGTTTTTCGTGGTTTTCGCCACCCACTAACCATTATTGTTTTGGGACCAGGCGTTTGAGCGTGGTGTCTCATGTGTATCGGCGGTTATTCTACCTGTAGTATGGCTATTGTACTCTACCATGAACACAATGCAAGAAAGTTCAAGAAAACAATTAACAAAAGTTGATAATTAATTAAAGCCGTCGAGCGAAGGACGGGGCTTTAGACCCAATTTCTTGGTAAATTGAATTTCACCAGTTCTGGGGTTGGTTCCGTCTTTGCGACCCCCTCTGAGAACCTAGCCAGACAAATTGCGAAAAATTTTAACAACGTATTTAACAACGTAGCAGCACCCGATCGCGCTCCCGCAAATCATAGGAGCGCTAGCCCAGAAAATTCAGCCGACTTTCAAGATTTTTTGCAAATAAGCTTTGCCGAAAACCAGCACCGCTAAGACTAGAGCGAGTTCAACAGGCCAAGGACACACCGCCACCAACCAAATTAACGAACACATTCCAATAATTGCAGCTATGGGAGCCGGAATTCCGTCTAGCGTTCTGTTGTCAGTCCCGGCAGTCACCCACCAAGCAATCAAGCATATCGTCAACGGAATCAAGCAACTTGCGATCATGATTTTTACCCCATCAGTTTTTTTTACATATGGCATCTGAGCATATTGTTACAATACATCAAAGATTCAGAAATGCACCATCAATTGCGATAAAATTTAAGGTTAGGTAATTCATACTATGGGGTGATATATTTTGGAATTTTTAGCTTAGCCTCTCTCAGAAGGCAGAAGTAGGTTGGCATCAGGCAGGATTGTGGGATTTTTATTTCGGCAGAAGTCCTGAAAGCTTTCTACCTTGAGATGAATTGCAATGCGGCCATCTCTGCAAGCTATACTCAGGATTGCAGTCAGTTACTGTAGAGCGTGAATCAATGCTGGGCAAATTTTTTCGCAAGCCAGAATCAGAAAACAGTGATCGCGTCCCCCCAGGTCAATACCTCGCCAACGGCTTTCCTGTGCTGACCTACGGCGATACACCCTCTGTCAGCATTGAAAGTTGGGAATTTAAAGTCTGGGGATTGGCAAAACCAAAAACCTTCACTTGGTCGGACTTCCAGGCCATGCCCCAAAGTAACTTTACTGCGGATTTTCACTGCGTCACCCGGTGGTCAAAACTCGACGTGCAGTGGACGGGAGTCAAAGTCACAGATTTTATGAACTATATAGAAGTCGATCCGAAAGCTATGCACGTCTTGGAACACTGCTACGGCGGCTACACTACCAACATTGCGATCGCCGACCTCCTCCGAGAAGAAAACTTTTTCGCCCACACCGTCTTCGGCGAACCTCTATCCGCAGACCACGGCGGCCCAATGCGGCTCGTAGTTCCCCACTTGTACGCTTGGAAAAGCGCCAAATGGATTAACGGCCTGGAGTTTACAGAAACCGAAGAACTCGGTTTTTGGGAACGCAACGGCTACCATCGGCGGGGCGAACCTTGGGCCGAGGAACGCTACAGCGGTCTGTTTTGATGCGGGCGATCGGGAGCAAAGACGGGCCCACAGCTTCTCCATACAATCTTTGTTGAGGGGCAATCCGGTCTTTTACCGCTTCAATCTGCTGAAATTGCATCTGGTCGATCGCATCTTTGGCATATCTCACGCCACGGGCTCTATTTAATTCAACCAAAATACGTAGACCCAACGATCCCATTTTGTAGGTAATTTACCCGATAGATAAACTACTTTAACTCCCCTATACAAGTCCCAAAAAAGAAACATTCCCAGTTTCGGGTTAATAGAAAACTCTTTTAACTGTCAGTACCCACGAATATTACCGTATTTATACTTAAGTGTTTGCTATTGAGGATTTAGACTTGAGAATATAATAAAAAATTAGCATAAGCCCCATCCCCATCACTTTGGCTGCCCCGCGCTCTCATGCCCGCGACTGCAAGGTTTCAAGCCACTATATTTATAATTATTTAGTGGGTATTAGGAGGGAGCGATCCTCCGCGGGCGGAGGATCGCGACAGCATTTATAAAGGATATGTAAAGGCTTGATAAAGAATATGTCAAACTTTACCTAAAGTGCTCCAAATACAAACAAAGTATCGCATAATGAAAATATTAAGACCCTCGCACAAAAGGAACAGGTTTATGAATACCAAACTATTATCCGCCCTCACAGCTACCGCCGCCGCCACAGCTCTGTTTGGCGCCGGAGCTCCAGCTCAGGCCTTCTCCTTTGGTACCAACGGCATCAAATTCGACCAAGATACAAGTGTCAACTTTAAGTTCAAAGAATCTCACGGTGCGTATACTTCCTCTTTGGGGATATACAGTGTGAACAACTCGGCGGTATCTCTAGTTAGCACCTTGTTTTCTGAAACTAAATCCTCAGACAACACCTGGAAGAACGAATGGAAAGGAACTCTGGGCAATACAGTCTTGGGTTCTGGATCGACAGTATTCACATTTTTGGCCAATCAAATTTATACTTTGGGACTCAACAGCGGCGGCAACGGCAGTGTCTACTCGACCTCAGCCTTGAACAGCGGCAGCCAGCAAGCGGTGTTTGGCGCGCAATCGCCACTGTGGAACGCACTCAACAAAGAAACCACGAACGTCTTCAAAGCTGCAGGACAATTCACCAACGGAACAGGTTCTCTGTTTAATGGAGGCACACTAATCTCCTTCGACGATCGTGGTAACAAGAACGATGCAGACTTCCAAGACTTCACCGTGAGCGCAGAAGCAGTTCCCGAACCGATGACAATGACTGGTTTGGCTCTCGGTTTGGGTGGCTTGGTTGCAGCACGCCGCCGCCGCGCTAGCAAGACGGCTTCATGATTTTTTTCAAATGGGAAAAATCTCCTCAATGACGTTTGACAAAATAAAATTCAATTAGGAGGCGCGCTAATGAGAAATCGGCTCGCCTTTTGCTTGATTTGAAAAGTCAGAAGGGAGCAATTGCTAGGATGATATTTTCCTAGACTTTTATGTAATACTCATGACAATTGGTGTAGACTGAAGTAGCCTGCATAAAACCATCAGTAATGATGACTTGGACTTTCTCTC
>NZ_JAUBTS010000012.1:67807-145578 GCF_036705105.1 Microcoleus sp. B9-D4 | reverse complement strand
CCCGCCCGTCCTTTTTGGACGGGCGGGACGCCCATCCCACTTTCAAGAGTGGAAGTTATTTAATTCTCATTCCTTAGTGTAATCTCATATTAAACATGATATAATAAAGAGTTAGCCTTTTGAGGCTCCAGACGTTGCGCTGCTAAAATTAGTAGTCAATATTACAGTTGCTATTATACAAACTCTGTCAACATACGTCTGCTGTAGCGTCTACCACATTTTAACTGAATTATGACTGACTCAATTCGCTTCCTCATGTGTGCTCCCGACCACTACGATGTGGATTACGTGATTAATCCGTGGATGGAGGGAAATGTCCACAAATCATCGCGCGATCGCGCCGTCGAACAGTGGGAAAAACTTTACCACGTCCTCAAAGAAAACGCCGTGGTAGACCTCGTACCGCCCGAAAAAGGCTGGCCGGATATGGTTTTCACCGCCAACGCCGGCTTACTTTTAGGCAATACCTTCGTCCTCAGCCGTTTCTATCACAAAGAACGCCAAGGCGAAGAACCCTATTTCAAAGCATGGTTTGAAAGCAAAGGTTTCACCGTGCACGAACTCCCCAAAGACTTGCCGTTTGAGGGCGCTGGCGATGCTTTACTCGATCGCGAAGGACGCTGGTTGTGGGCCGGATACGGCTTCCGTTCCGAGCTCGACTCGCACCCGTTACTAGCAAAATGGCTCAACATAGAAGTGCTTTCCCTGCGTTTAGTTGACGAACGTTTTTATCACCTAGATACCTGTTTTTGTCCTCTGACAGGCGGATATTTGCTCTACTATCCAGCAGCATTTGACTCGTATTCCAACCGCTTAATCGAAATGCGAGTTGCGCCGGAAAAACGCATTGCTATTGAAGAAGCCGATGCCGCAAATTTTGCCTGCAATGCCGTCAATATTGACAAAATTGTGGTAATGAACAAGGTTAGCGAAGCCTTGAAAACGCGCATTACTCAGGCCGGTTTTCAAGTCATTGAAACGCCGATGAGCGAATTTCTGAAAGCGGGCGGCGCCTGTAAGTGTTTGACGCTACGGGTAACGGAACCTGTCCAAGAAGATCGATCGGCAAATGTGATGGTAGAAAGCCGCACAATTCGCATGGAAGGTCACTTGCTGGATGCTGGTTTAATCAGTCGCGCTTTAGACTTAATTGTCGATCTCGGTGGCAGTTTCCAAGTGCTCAATTTCAATCTAGGAGAGCAGCGGCAAAGCACATCATCTGCAGACGTTAAAGTTTCGGCTCCTTCCCACGATGTGATGGAAGAAATGATGGGAATGCTGATTGACTTGGGTGCAGTGCCGCCACCACAAGAGATTTGCGACGCTATTTTAGAACCCGTAGTCCAAGATGGTGTCGGCCCGGACGACTTTTATGTGAGTACAATTTATCCCACAGAAGTGCGGGTAAATGGTCAGTGGGTGAAAGCGCAAAATCAGCGGATGGATGGTGCTGTTGCTATTACTGAAACCGCTGATGGCCCAGTGGCTAAATGCAAATTATTGCGCGACTTGAAAGTAGGAGAAAAAGTCGTTGTTGATGTGGTCGGCATCCGCACCATCCGCAAAACAGAATCACGGGAACAGCGCAATTCTCAAGAATTCAGCTTTATGTCGGGCAGCGTTTCTAGCGAGCGCCGCGTAGAATTGGTGGTGGAACAAGTAGCGTGGGAATTGCGCCAAATTCGCGATCGCGGTGGCAAAGTTGTAGTTACCGCAGGGCCTGTTGTTATTCACACCGGCGGTGGCGAACATTTAGCGCATTTGATTCGCGAAGGTTACGTGCAAGCGCTGTTAGGCGGAAATGCGATCGCAGTTCACGACATGGAACAATCGAATATGGGAACCTCTTTAGGGGTTGACATGAAACGCGGTGTTGCTGTGCGTGGCGGACACAGGCACCACTTGAAAATAATTAACGCTGTGCGGCGTTACGGGAGTATTGCAAAAGCTGTTGAAGCAGGCTTGGTTACTAACGGTGTGATGTACGAGTGCGTGAAGCATAATATACCGTTCTCTCTTGCCGGTTCGATCCGCGATGACGGGCCACTTCCTGACACACAAATGGATTTAGTTAAGGCTCAAGAAGAATATACTGAGCTGTTACGGGGTGCAGATATGGTGTTAATGCTGTCGTCTATGCTGCACTCAATTGGTGTGGGAAATATGACGCCGGCGGGTGTGAAGATGGTCTGTGTGGACATTAATCCGGCGGTGGTGACGAAATTGAGCGATCGGGGTTCGATCGAGTCTATTGGAGTTGTTACCGATGTGGGATTGTTCTTAAGTTTGTTGGTGAATCAATTGGATAAGTTGACCAGCCGCCATCATGTAGCTCAATCTGTGTAGATTCGGCGGTTGAAACCGCTTCTTGTCAAAACAAGTCAAAATCTGTACGCCAACCCACAAGCCCGCCGGGGGTTAAAAACCCCCGTCTCATAGCGAAAGTCCTCTAAAAGAGGACTGAAAAATACATTTTTTACAAGTATTTTAATGTTTTTTTCCAGTCGGTTTCAACCGACTTTCGCTATGAGACAGGGGTTTTCAACCCCTGGCGTACCAGGGGACAAAACCGATCGCTCACCGTGGCGTAAAGGCATAAAAACAGATCGCTCCTTGCCAAATTTGCCACAAACTATCTCACCTTTAGATCGCGATCAACAACCCGGTTTCTTGAGCTCGATCGCCCGTCCTCTCAAATCAAGGTAGAAACCGGGTTTTTGCCATGATAAATATTGCCTCTCACCTACAATACCCAAAAAAACGCTTGAGTACGATCGCCCGCTAATTTTGTGCGGTTGGGCATCAATAATACTGGCTAGCGGCCACAGGTAACGTTGCTCTTTATATTTTTTTCAAAGGTTAAAATTCCCAGTCATCGCTGCTGTATCCGCTGAAGTTCTTGCTGAACGTTTTTGAGGCGATTCATCATGTATTCAAAGTTTTCTCTATCTCCTTGAGCATTATAAAGGTTGGCTGCTGTTTGCCAGTCGGCAACTGTTGCTCTAATATCTTTTAAGTTAAGACGAACAGTACCCCGAATGCGGTAAGCATCAGCATAATTCGGTCGAATGCGGATGGCATTATTGCAGTCTCCAAGTGCAGCAGGATAGTCCCCGATCAGAAGTCGTGACAAACATCGGCTTTGGTGTGCTTCAGCAAAATTAGGATTGATTTTGATAGCTTGGGTGTAGGCTTCAATTGCTCCTTTATAGTCTTTGTTATTAAAAAAGTCGTCACCCCTTGTATAGAAGTCTGTGGAACTCGCTTGAGATATAATAACTATGGGAGCATGGCTAGACGCAGCATTAGGGATTATACCTATTGTGAGTGGAATTGCCACGATGGTGATAACTTGGTAGAGAAAATTCATGATTAAATTGATGGGTGTATGTAAGTATATTGAGCGCCTTTTTAAGCTTTTTATCCTTTCGGGTCGGGCGATTTATGAAATAAAGAGGATAGATTTTAATTCCCCTTAGTCGCTAGAGTCCCAATCCTCAATTTTAACTTCCAGTCCACCCATCAAACTTACTCCTAACCAACTTTTAAGAATCGATTCGTTGATACCAACTGATTGACCAGGCTGTAACGTTTGATTGATTCTCACCAGATGCGTGTATAGAATTGTATTGCCTTTACCGATCTGAATATTTGGGGTACCAATCTTAATCGGTCTACTGCTGCGGTTCGTGATTTTACCTTCAATGAGAGCCCAATTTTCTATTCCTTTTTTTAAGTCTGAGGATACTCTTAAGTTAGCAATTAAGGGGTTCTGATTTCGTTCTATTGCCTTTATAGCATCGTCTATCCGTCCTCTCTCACATAGTGGCTCAAGGGATATGTGGTTGCCCGTTTTGGGATCTGTCCAGAAACAGCCCGGATACTCTTGAGCGATCGCACCGCTGTAACCCAAAGGCAAAAACGGAATTACGACAGCAGAAAGGGAAGTCGCCACACGCAGAAGTTTAAGTCTGACCATAACACTTGGTTCCTTGAGCTTTTCTAGTGTATTGAGTGCTCAGCCTACAGCTTTTTTCTTAGAACCGATCAGCGTCAGCGCTTTGAGAATTCTCTCGAATAGCCTTTTGCTTACAGCTACCGCTTTATGTCAAGCTCATCTTTATCACTCCTCCACATACTATAGCGATCGCCCCTAAGCTGAAAAGCGGGAAAAGACGGATCTTTCTAACCTTTGAGTTATAAGTCGGAAAAAGACGGATCGAGGCGGTTAAAGTCGGATATAATAATCGAAGTTTCTCACAGCCTTGATAATGGATATTCGCGAGGTACTCGAATTTGTAGATCAAGTTGTCTACGATAAGACAGGTAAACGCCTCAATGATTTACAGCGTGGAATTATCGAGGGAACTCTGAATCGACAAAAGTATGCTGAGATTGCCGATAGTTATCGTCTTTCGGAAGGTCACGTTAAGGATAGAGGTTACGAACTTTTGCAAATGTTATCAGATGTGTTTGATGAACCCGTTGATAAACACAATCTTAAATCGGTTTTAGAACGGAAAGGAAATCTCAATATTAGTTTTGGCGATAACAATATTAGCAACATTATGGGTTACATCAATATTTGCTCCGATCGCCCCACTCCTACCCCAAATAAAAGCCGGCCTGCGACTCCTGACTTTCAGCGAGACCAGTATCAAGCCAAGATTGAAATGGTTGGTAAGTTACGCCAATTCGGCTTGAAAGACGAGCAAATAGCAGAGTTGCTGGGGCTAACTTTGGAGGAAGTTAAGCAGGTAGATTCGGAGGAATAAAAGTACGGTGCGCCTCGCCCCCCTTATATCATGTCCGGTCGATTACCCGAAATCAGGTAGGGGCGGGTAAACCTGCCCATATCGGCCAATAATTGACAATCTCAAAAACCCGCCCGACCGGGATATTATGGTCAATCGATCGGACATGATATTACAGGCCCAGTAATGTAGCGTGTTACTGGCGTGGTTGATATTGATATTGCAATAAAAAACCTCAGACCCGCGGGTCTGAGGACCGGAGTTCCTGAAAATCGTCACTTCTTACTATTGTCGCCAACCCACACCACAACATACAAGAGGGGTGTAACCCAGCACGGCAGATTGTGGCAGACAGAGATTGCTTCGTGACTCGGAAGGCGAAAGCAATTTTTAATTCAACACTTCACGAAAGCAAAACAATTTCTCTCGCCATTTACCATCGCCCTTGATAATTGTGCTTTAGGAGGGGAGTCTGTCCTCGATCGCGATATAAGGAGCACCGTGACTCCCGGTATATATTTGAGTCGGGCGGTAAATGCGGTTTGCCTCTAGCTGTTCCTTCCAGTGGGCCAACCAGCCAGCAACACGGGCGATCGCAAAAACTGGTGTAAATAAGTCCAGCGGAATTCCCATTTTTCGGTAAACCAGACCAGAATAGAAATCTACATTTGCATAAATTCCTTTGTGACCCAATTTCTCTTCAACCACTTCTTCCAACTTGACAGCAATGTCGTAATAATCATCGCGGCCGAAGTTCTCAAACAACTGTTCCGCTAACCTCTGAAGAATAGTTGCTCTCGGATCTTTCACCTTGTAAACTCGGTGACCGAAACCCATGATTTTGTCCTTATTTGCAACGCACTTCTCGACAAAAGGCCGCACGTTTTCTACCGAACCAATTTGCTCCAACATATCAATCACTTCTTCATTAGCTCCCCCGTGCAGCGGCCCCGCCAAAGTGCCAACTGCTGAAGCAATCACTCCGTAAGGGTCTGTCAGCGTCGAAGCTGTTACCATTGCCGAAAATGTAGAGGCATTAATTGTATGTTCAGCGTGGAGAGTCAGACAAGTGTCAAAAATGCTAGCTAACAGCGGATCGGGTTCTTGCTCGTTGAGCATATAAAGAAAGTTAGCCGAGTAGTTCAAGTCATCCCTCGGCCGCACCGGGTCATTTCCCCGTCGCATTTGCTGGAACGCTGCTACCATTGTGGGAATCTTAGCTAGCAGTCGCACTACAGCTTCTCGAATGTATGCCGGGTTAGCCAGAGCTCTGCGGGAGTAGAACAAGCCCAGGGCGGCCGCTGAAGCTTGCAGGGCGTCCATGGGATGTCCTCTTTCTGGAAAGCATTTCATCATGTCCCGGATGCGATATTTGATCCGGCGGTGATAGCGAATTTCATGCTCGAAAGCTTCTAGTTCTTCCTTTGTCGGAAGTACCCCCCAGATTAATAAATATGAAGTTTCGAGAAAGGAACTTTTCAGCGCCAGTTCCTCGATGCTAATCCCGCGATATTCCAGCAACCCTTTTTGTCCATCGACGTAGCTAATGCTGGACAAGGTGGCGGGAACACCTTCTAAACCTGGTTTGAATTCGCCGACGACCATTGCGATACCGTTTTGTGTGAGTTCAATCTACTAAAAGTACATTACCAGAAACCAAGATAGTGTCACAGTCTTGACAGATTATCATTTAATTGCGCTTGGGAAACCGGGTTTTTCAACACGCGGGCCCGATCGCACCCCTGCGTATTGTCGCCCCTTTTTCCCGGTTTCCCCGTCCCACAATGCGGGTTTAAGAGGGCTGGCGCCTCCTGTTAATGTCGGGGCGGTTCGCTGTTTCTAGTTCAGCAAAAACTTGGGCGCAGTTAGCCAAAACATTTGGCTGCGGCCCACTGGGGAGCCGGTCTCCGGGAGAATTAAGCCGATGATACCTGCTTTTTTGAGAATCAGGGCATCTTGCGATCGAGCCCAAAGCAAAGTTTCTGCCCAGTGGCCTAAGTCTGGTTGGTGGCCCACCAGGGCCAAGCTGCCGCTACCGATGTCCTGCCATTGTTTGTACCACTCCAGCCAGTTCCCGATGTCTCCTGAAGGTGCGAGGGCGGCGGATTCTTCTATTTGGGAACTCAGACCCACTGTTTGCAGGATTTGGGCGGTTTGCTGCGCGCGCAGTAGGGGACTGGTGAGAATCAAGTCAAACTGAATTTCGAGTTCGTACAGCCGCTGGGCGATTTTCCTGGTTTTACGATCGCCCTCTTTAGTCAGCGGGCGTTCTGAGTCTGTATCATATTCTTCGGGTGCCGCGGCGATACCGTGGCGGATCAGATATAAATGCACTGTCGCTGTCCTTTTGATAGCTGTGCGATGGCTACGCCCCGGCTTACACCTACGAAACTTATGGGTGAAGTTTGGCGCGATCGACATATTTTGCCTATTCTACAACTGGATTAAGCTCTGGCGCCGTCATCTGGTTGGCGCTTGTGTAACGATCGCGCCCTTGTCGTTTCGCATCATATAATGCTCGATCGGATGCCAGGAGCAGTTCATTCGGCGATTTTTCGCAGCAGGGAACCATGCTAGCAATTCCCATGCTCACAGTCACGATCGAGCTAACATCAGATTGCTCGTGAGGGATTGCCAAATCTCGGATTGCCTCTCGGATCGACTCAGCAACCGCGATCGCCCCTGCAGCATCCGTACTCGGCAGGATAGCAGCAAATTCTTCGCCCCCATAGCGCACAAACAAATCGGTAGAACGTTTAACCGAGGCTGCTGCGGCTTTCGCCACTTGCACCAAACAAGTATCCCCAGCTTGATGTCCGTAGCAATCGTTATATCGCTTGAAATAATCTACATCCAACATTATCAACGAAAGCTGTTGTTTCCCCTGCATCAGTCGGTGCCATTCCGACTGCAATCGCTCATCAAAACAGCGGCGGTTTGCTACTTGTGTTAACCCATCTGTCGTAGCAATTAATCTTTCTTGTTCCGCCCGTTGTCTGAGCATCTCCTCGGCCCGCTTGCGTTCTGTAATATCAGCAAAAGTCGTCACTACTGCATAGGGTTGAGACTGATTAAGATGGAACAGCGGTTGAGAATTCATCGAAATCCAAGTCAGCGTTTTATCCGATTTGTGAATGCCCATCACCACATTTGATAGCGGTTGTCCCGTTCGCCCTGTGATGATTGCTGGATGCTGTTGGCAAGGGAACGGAGAGCCATCTTCCTGAACGGTTCGCCAGTCTAAATCTACGGATGTGCGCCCCATCATTTGTTCGGGGGTCAGCCCTATAATCCTTTCGGCACTAGCATTACAGGTAGTAATTTGTCCGTTTGCTAGCTGAAGTACGACGCCTTCTGTCATGCTCGCAATCACAGAACGATACCGTTCCTCGCTTTCGAGTAATTGACTCAGGAGAATGTTTTTGGCATCAAACTCTGAAGCCAGATGCAGGCTACCCGCCAAAAACCCCGCCATCAGTTGTAAGGTATGAATATCTGACTCTGTAAAGGCACAGGGTGTAGCTGAAACAACTTTTAAGACCCCAACCCGATCGTCCTGATAGAACAAGGGAACAACCACCAGTGACCGGATACCAATGCGCCCACAGGCAGACTGATCCACCCGTGCATCGGTTTGTGAATCATCGCAAAGCATGATTTTGCCGGTCGCAATACATTTTCCCGATAAACTTGTCCCTACTTTGATCCGTAATCCAACATAGGCGCTGGCGATACCGCTGGCTGCCCGATACACCAACTCATCCCCTTCCAGCATTTCAATCACGGCCCCATCGGCACCGATCGATTTTTGAGTTCGATCGGTAATCACCGCCATCACTGCATCCAGGTTAGGATTGGGGGTGGCGATTTCCTGTTGGGTGGCAATCACCACAGCCAGACGCTCGAACTCTTGTTGCAATGCTGCTTCTGCTTGCTTGCGATCGCTGATATCCTTCATAAAGCAGTGATGCCCGATCGATCGCTCCTGCGAGTCGTAGGCTGCCAACATCACCACCTGCTTGTAAAATATCGAGCCATCTTTCCTGATACCACGGGCCTCAACCTCCACTCGGCCGCAGGCTAGCATTTTTTGATAAGCCGCCATCATCCTGTCGCAGTCGTCGGGATGAACTGTTTTCTGCCAATTCATACCAACCATTTCTTCAGGCTGATAACCTGCTATATTCGCGTAGGCTTGATTAATTGTGATATACCGTCCGAAAATATCCAGCCGCGAGATACCCTCAACGGCATTAGCAAGAGCTGTACTCAATTCTCTGAGTTCTGTTTCTGCCTCGACAAGATCCGTAATGTCTTGGGATGTACCAAACAACCGAATGACTTTTCCCTCTGCATTGAGTTGGGCCTGTCCTCTGGCTTCGGTATGGCGGATAGAACCATTCGCGCGCACGATTCTGAGGCGCAATAGATAAGGCTGCCCGTGAGTGAGCGCTCGTTGAACTACCAGGTGTAGCTGTTTGGCACTTTCGGGATGGTAAAGCCGCAGGTTTTCTTCATAGGTAGGTTCGCCTAGGGCCCTGGATCGTCCTAAAATCTTGAAGAGTTCGGGAGACCAGGTAATTTTACCCGTAATCACGTCCCATTCCCAGTTACCGATGTGGGCAACCCGCTGAGCTTCTGACAACCTGGTTTGACTCTTTTGCAGGGCTGTTTCTGTCTGCTGGCGGTCGGTAATGTCCTTTTCGTTCACGAGCAACATCGGGTTGCCTGTTACCGGGTCGTCGGTACACCGCACGTCCATCCCATGCCAGCGAATTCCCGCCAAAGTAATAACTTGAGCCTCAACACTAAAGACCTCACCGGACTTAAGAACTGCCATTGCTCGCTCTCCTACCTGAGAGTCAACAAAGCGGCTCACAAAAGCATTGTCTGTCGCAGAGTGAGGCGGCTGCATATCCCCATAACAGCGCAAGGCCGCCGGGTTTTGCAGCAGCGGCACACCTTCGAGGGTGTACAGCGAAACCATCAGCGTGGTGTGTCGGAGTGCCTCGATCGATCGCAAGGTTTCCTGCTCAATCTGATCGGTAGTTTCAACCATCCCCTCTACCAGCATTGCCAAACGCCCGCTGTCAATCCTGATGCCAGAGCACCGACAGCCGACAGAAACAGGCTCACCGCCCGGATAAAACGTCCACTGCTCGGACAAGGTTTTGCCTTGCTCAAACTGCTGTAGATTGCTCTGCAAGCGAATCCGAGTAGACTCTGACATATCGCTAAAGTTGCGACTTATGAGCTGCTGCTGCGTCGAAGCATTCCACAGGTGTAAAGATGTCTGGTTTGCCCATCGCATTTGCAAGTTTTCAATATCAAATATCCAGATCGGGTTTTGCAACAAGTCAAAGGCACTGAGGTGAAAAATATCTCCGCTAGGGGAATAGGCAAAGTCTGGTTGCAGGCAATTTTGATGATTGACTCTTGGCGCGCTTTCTGTATTAATCGCAGTTTTATTCGGTTCTGTTTCGAGTTCTGGCGGTTGATTTGGCGCCAGCACCGGGCGGTGAGATTCCAAGTGCCGCATTCTCAACCCAAGCTGCACTGCAACGTGTTGCACGATCTGAACGTCGAGAGGTTCCCACTGACGCGGACTTTGGCATTGATGAGCAATCAACAGTCCCCAAAGCTTTGGAGATTGCTGCTGTTTGCCATCTAGCAAGATTGGCACAACTAAATTTGCCTGAGCCTGGATGCGATCGAGCAATTCGACATGACAAGCTTGAAGATAACCGCTGTGAATATCAGAAATGCTGCTCGTTTGTCCCTGGCTGTAACGCTCTACCCAGGTAGCTTCCAAGCAAGGCTCGTAAATCTGTTTTCCTAGGATTCGCGGCCACTGGGCATCAACCGATTCAGCCAATACTACACCATTTCCTTTTGGTAGGAAGCGATAAATAATCACGCGATCGGCTTGCAGCAGCACCCTGGTTTCTTTTACCGCACATTGCAAAATTGTCTCCAGATCACCGACCTCGTTGATTTGAAGTGCAATTTCTGAAATTTTTTCTATGATTTTCTCTAACGACCAAGAGAAAGTCTGTTTTGTAGACATCTCGGTGTTCCTTTTTTTGTCAAGCATTTTTATACTATTCTAACCCGCGACAAATAAATATAATAATAATAATAATTTGTTTTAGGTCGTAGCAACTGCTTGTTTGATTGATTGAGGAACGAAACCAACACTTTATGTTAAATTAAAAAAAATAAAAGTGTACAAATTTTATTTTTTATGTGATTTAGCCAAGAATTTAATTTTTTCCCTGTCTATAAGCTGTGTTGCATCTAGATTGCCTATGGTATTAGAGAGGGAGAGGGGGAGAAGAGGAGAGGGGGAGAGGATTTGACGATTTTTGAGCGGGACTCGAAATATACAATTTAAATGCACAACAGCTTAGTAATCCTTGCAGGAGTCGTAAATTTTTTACCCCACCCCAACCCTCCCCTTATCAAGGGGAGGGAGTAAGAAATTTACCAAGGATTTAGGATGGCTATATGTGGCTTATTGTACGGCGCTTTTTTATAATAAGTTAGCGAAAATCTCCTGCACCAACTATAATACATGGTGATTTATTTAGGTAATTTATAGGAAAATATCAAAAACCTAGCCCTGTATAATTGTTAAAAATTCAAAAATATGTTAGGAATTTTAGTAAAATAAATAAAACTAAATTTGCCCCGAAACTTGGTTGTTTTACCAAAATACTTCGTTCTTTGCCTCCCTATACAATAGTTGAAAAAACGGTTTTTTGGGTTTGTAATTTTTGCCAATAGGGATAAAATTTATTATTGTTACTCCTGGAAGAATCAACCGGGTTGTTTAACCTTCTTACTTCGTTCAAACCCTCAATAAAAGTATAAAAAACCCGGTTGATTAGAGTGGGAGTGCGTCGATGATTGATTGTCAAGTTGAGATTTTGCCCGGAATGAGAAAAAAACGCGGCAAAACCTCGTAGCAACCGGAAGCAGAACCCCAAGATCGCATTCCCCGACTGTTGCTGGAATCAAGACCGCACCTAGAAACCCCAGAGTTAATGATCGTAAACAGGATTGTCTTTAGGGCTAATTAAATGCAGCAACTTTTGCTTGATCTGATCGTCGAATACTTCCCATTTTAGCCTTGCATAATCGCTGTTCTCATTCCCGCCAGAAAGAAATCCCACGGGAATTTCAAAACCTCCAGCTTGACTTCGGCCGCCACCAAAAAAGCGTCCTTGAGCATCTTGACCGAAGGCTTCTTTAATGAATTCGTCGGGGTCGAGAGTAAGTTTATTAGTTCGCAGCGAGCCAATTACTACTTCAATCTCCTCATCTTTGTCGTGAACAATTGCGTAAACAACGGCTGTATGTACGTTCTCCTCTGTTACTAAAAAGTCCGCCGCTTGGGGAATAGAATCCCGATCGTCATAGCGGAGGTAGCCGATGCCAGCGATCGAAAAATTGTTCTGGACGGTGCGGTGTTTGAGCGATCGCTCGATCGCATCCATCACCCACTTAGAACGAGACGACTGTAACACCGCATTCAGCAACTGCGGGTCGTAAAACCTGCTCAAATAAGCAGCCGCTAAAAAGTCCTCCTCCTGAGCTTGTCTGAGGGCGATCGTATCCGATCGCAAACCGTGCATCAAAGCTGTAGCACACTTGATGTGGAGACTGACGCTGGCGTCGAGACTTAGGAGTCCAGACTGTAAATACTCGGCAAAAATCGTGGCTGTAGCGCGGATTTGAGGGCGCAAATCGGTAAATTCTGCGTTCATTTCCCCCTGCAAATTGTGGTGGTCGATGACGGCGGCGATCGGAACTCCAGCCGCTAAAATATACTGGGTTAAGTTACAAGTAGTCCCTTGGTTGTCAATGAAAGCGCAGCCCTGAAACACCGACAAATCCTTAGTTTTTACGGTTTCCACCGTCCAGCGCTGCAACGGCAACCCTGTCAATTTAACTAAGGCAATATTTTCTTGGTGGCTGAGGGCGCCGGCGTAGATAATCTCGCAGAGGATATCGTATTGTTCGGCGATTAATTTGTAAGTCCAAGCGCTGGAAAGTGCGTCGGGATCTGGAAAATCTTGCAGCAATATTAATTGGCGAGTGCCTTTGTGCCGATCGAACATTTGGCGCAATTGCTCGACTTTGCGATCGTGCAATTCCTCGCGGAGACGGCCGCGATTCTCTTCGGAAGCAACTTCGGCTTTGCTGCGCCGTTTCGCAGGCGCACTCACTTCGGCGACAACCTCGCTGCTGGCCTCAAGTTCACCTTCGCGGTTGCCGGATGTTTCATCGGAATTGTTAGGGGAATGGTCTTTCATCATTAAAAATTAACAACTTAACTATTCAGGATTGGCACGACATTCGCTCTTAAACCCGGTTTCTTTGTAGATGCCTCGTTGTCAAAGCCCATACTTATTACGAGAAACCTGATTTAAGAGCGTAAATTCTCTCTTTACTTTTTTAATTCATGCAGAGAGTGTGTGTTGCCAGGAACGAAGCAATCTCAGAACTAATAACTCCCGCAAAAAACCCCCGCGCTTGCGCTGACAGGGGTTTTAAAGGCCTATTACATATTTTTGCCATTCTTTGTGCATACCGCTCTTAACGTGTTTAGTCACTTCAAAATAAAGACCGCTGTGAGGTTTCCGAGGCGGATAGCGCAGCGGCATTCCCGCTTCTTTCGGCGTGCGGCTACCTTTATTGACATTGCAGCGCACGCAGGCGGTGACGAGGTTTTCCCAACTGTCGCCTCCTCCGCGCGATCGGGGAATTACGTGATCGAGGGTTAAATCGTCCCCCGTATAACTACAGTATTGACAAGAGTGTGCGTCCCGGTGCAAGATGTTCCGGCGGGTTAGCGGAATATCCTTATAGGGAACTCGGACGTAATGCCTGAGTCGGATCACAGTTGGTAGCGGGAAGTTTGGCGCAATAAATTTCCCGTTGTGTTCTACCTGTTCTGCTTTACCTTTCAGCAACAAAACTACCGCCCTTCGCCAATTGGTGATGTTAAGGGGTTCGTAGGAGGCGTTCAGCACCAGAACATTGCCCATTGTTGATTATTAAAGAGAATATTTTTCCCGATGGTAACACAGGTTCCACTTTAGGTGGGGCGGGATCGGGAAGAGCGAGGCGAGCGCAAAAAACGCTGAAAAACCATTCTTTTACCCTATACCTTGGCGCCTGCGCCCCCTAGGGCTGCATCTACTTTCTGCCTTTGGTGTTTGTCAGCGAGCATTTTTCCCTGAGTTTTGGCTTAGATGAGGCCAGTGTGTGCGAAGGCAAAAATTTGCCAAATAAATTTTATTTTTTTCTCTAAATGCCTAATCTTCCCGGCAACAAACAGTTTAACTTTTTAGACTATTAGTAACCTTAAATGAAAAAGCTTATTACTGCTCATGAAATTTCGGCTCTTAAAGTCAGCTTTTAGCGCGTCAATTATTGCCCTTGCTGCTCCGATTTTAGCAAACAGTCCCGCCTTTGCCCAAGCGCCTTCATTTTTCTGCGGCGCTGCTGGCGGCCGCCCCGCTACAATTGCTGTCCAACAAGGCAAAAATATTCCCGTTATTTTGTGGCTAGCTGATAACTATTTCAATGAATCAGGAGAAGATGCGATTACTCGGTGTACCAGAGTCTCAGGAATTCTCAACAACTCGCAACCGCAAGGAAGCTGGGAGAATATTGTCACAGCAGGTGCATCGTCCACAGGTCAACTAATTATTTGTGCAGCTAATCCTCAAGACGGTTCCTGTAGATTATTATATCAAGTACCAAAAGGTCAAAATCCCGAACAAGCCCGACAAGAACTCTTAAAAAGAGTTACAAATCCTAATGTAAGTGTTTCGCCTGTTAAAGTAAATTGATAATCATAACTCATTAGCTACGGGTAGGACATGGCAATGCCCATAGGTGTCAACTTAAGGTACAACCAATAGGCAGGGGTTGAAACCCCTGCCTCAAAGCTAAAGTCCTCTAAAAGAGGACTAATGAGTGGAGATTCTTCTCTTCAGTCCTCTTTGAGAGGACTTTCGCTATTAGACAGGGGTTTCAACCCCTAGCGGACTTGATGGATGACTAACGGACTTGGCGGGCTGACAGCTTAAGTTGACACTAATGGGCATGGCCGTGTCCCTACTTGCAGATAGTTGAAACTCTGGTAAAATACTTCGGTTGAGTGGTGAAAAAATTGCAGCTTTGCTTCAGCAATTCTTCTAACCCTTCAACCTGCCTCAGCCAGACAGTGCCGTTGCTTCCAGCTACAGCAATTTGCTTTCCGTCTCCACTCCAACTGACACTAACAACATTCTCCTCGAACTCAAATTGAGCAACCTGCCGCCCTGCTAAATTCCACAGTCGCACTGTCTTGTCAATTCCCACTGTAGCAAGCCGTTCTCCGTCGGGACTAAAACTAATTGATTTCGCATCAAAATGCAAGGTTTGAAATTCCTTGACTAATTCTTTTTCTGACAGATTCCACAGCCCAACTTTGCCATTTAATGTTACTGTAGCAAAGCGATACTGGTGTTGAGCCGGAGTGAAACTGATCCCAATTGCCTGAATAGGCAGTGTTTTTTTCAGCTTGCCCGACAAATTCCAAAGTCGCACTGTAGATTTGCCATCTAAAGTCGCCATGAAATCGCCCTTTGGGCTAAAATTTACGCTTCTCACTAAGCCGTTGTGACCTGGGAGTTTCAGGCTAGACGATACTAATTGTGGCAGTTTAGACAAATCCCAAATTGCAGCATAGCTGTCTATCCCTGCCGCCGCTAATAACTTTCCTTCGGGACTAAAACTGATGCTGGTAACAGAGCCTTTAATTCCTTTCAAAGTAGCAATATTTTTACCTGATAAATTCCAGATTTTAACTGTGCTGTCCCTTCCGGCGGTCGCTAAAAATTTACCATTCGGGCTAAAGTTTACCATATTAACTGACTGCTGGAAAGCTTTCCATTCAGCAATTTTTTGCCCGGAAAAGTTCCACATCCGAACTTGATCGTCTATTCCTGCGGTTGCTAAAGTCTGCCGAGTTTGGCTAAAAGTGACGCTGGTAACGGCACCTTTATGAGCTTGCCAATTTCTCTTGGTTTTGGGAAGTGATGAGGCTTTTCTCTCCTGTGTTTCGCTAATTTTATCAAGAATTATTTGTAAAGCTAACAGAGGTCTAGTTGCCGGGTATTGTTCTAGCTTGTGTTTGTTTTTAACCAAGGTTTTTAATTTCTTACCGGAGGCGATCGCCCTCAGTAAAGCTTCTGATAAAGCTTCGGTGTTTTCTGTTTTTTGAGATACCGCTAACAATAAAGCATCGCTGCCATTTTGTTCGATTTCAATACTTGCTTGTGCTAATTTAAACCGCTGGTAAGCAAGAGTTGAAAAGCCGATCGCCGCCAGTAACGATGCTGCCAGTACCGCAGAACCGATGCCGATCCACTGTTTGGCTTTTTGTTTGGCAGAGTCAGCTTCACTCAAAGCTTTTTCGGCATCACATACAGCTTTTTTGGTTTCGAGTGTAGCTGAACGCAGCAGTTGATTTTGGTCGCTCAAAATAACTTTCTGGCTGGCAGTCAAAAACTGAAAATCTTCGTTTCTTAAACTTTTTCCTGCCGCCCAAACTAATGCTGACTGCAAATCATCCCCTCGCAACAGTTGGGAATCATCTTCACAGCTAGAATTTAGCCAGACTTTGATCGCTTCCGAGTAAGGCGAGAGTTTTTCTAATTTTTCTTCAATTAATTCTTTGTTAAATACAGCTTGATAAATAGGATTAGAAATTGTTAATTTTTCCCCGCGCTTAACGATTAATCCGCTTAATCGCAACTCCATTTGTTCGGCACTACCATCGGGGACAATTTCAGCTTGTTCTAAAATTTGCTGATATAATCCTAGTCTCCTGACAATCCGCTGGTTTTCTTTGAAAAGCCGATCGCGAATTGTGGACAAATGTTCTGGAACATCCTGAGATTCCCAATTCTTCACTATTTTCAAGCGTACTACCTTTTCAACCCATTCTTGAGGATTATTGACTCGCTCTGACTCCCCCCCTTGGCAAGGGGGGGCTGGGGGGGGTAAATCCGGGATTAAATCTGCATTTTCCAGCAAGAGTTTGCACAGCTTTTGAGTCAAAAAAGGTTGCCCGCCAGTCCAATACAATACTTCTCTCAAAACTTCCTGATAACTGTCTGTCAGCTCTGCCAACCCCGCTGCTAGCGGTTGAGCTTCTGTTTCGTCAAAACCAGTTAATTCGATCGCCTTGCCAATATTAAAAGGGGTATTGCTGGTGGCATTTTGCTCGCGGCACAAATCCGTCGGCGATGCTACGCCTAAAAGGGCCCAAGTTAGGCGATCGAACTCTGAATTGTTGGCGCGCTTGTTGTAGCACGATCGAATTAACGCTAAAAAATCATCAGCGGGAAAATCTAGGGCGAGAATGCTGTCGATTTCGTCAATAAAAATGACAATATTGCTGGAAATGTTGGGTAAGAGTACGGTTTCGATGAATTCGCTCAATCTTTGAACCGGGGTTAAAAAATTGCGATCGCGCCACCAAGTCCGCACGTTGACAATATCCGACAGGTTAAAGTTATTTTCGAGAATGCGGAGTAAACCAGCATACCACTGTTCGGGAGTGACGCCGCGGTTGCCAATTTCCGAAATGTCGATCGCAGCACAAGCAATTCCTTCATTTCTCAGCCGCTGAATTGTCCGCACCTGCAAGCTAGATTTGCCCATTTGCCGGGAATTCAAAACATAGCAAAATTCCCCCGCCTTCAATCCGTTATATAAATCGTCGTCTGCTTGCCGCTTCACATAATTGGGAGCGTTATTTGTCAAACTCCCACCGACTTGATAGTAACTGGGTTTAGTGGTATAATCCATAGGATAAAATGGTACAATAAAAAAATCACCTTTTAGTCATTCGGCGGTTTCAACCGCTACTACATCATTTAAAATATCTCTTTACATCTACCGAAACTGGCACAATTAGTAAGGTGCGTCAGATCCGAAACCCTGAATAATTGCCCTATAACGAAAGTCGGACGCACCCTACAATTTTAGCGCAGTTTACCGCCACCAATAAGGTCTAATAACATGAAAACTGATTGGACGGGATATAACGACGACAAAGACAAGTTAAGAACAGAAATTTGGTCTTTGCTGAAGCAGCAAGACGCATCTATTGGCGATCCGTTTGGTCATATTCCCAACTTTGTTGGGGCCCAGTTGGCGGCCGAAGGATTGGCAAATTTACCAATTTGGCAACAAGCAAAAACGATTAAGTGCAATCCAGATGCGGCGCAAAATCCGGTGCGGATGAAAGCTTTGCAAGATGGAAAACGCCTGTATATGGCAGTACCGCGATTGACAGACGATCGCTGTTTTGTAGAGTTAACGGCTGAGGATTTGCAGAGACAAAATATATCAATTGCCGAAAGTGCGTTAGCGAAGCCCTCGAAGAGGATCGCCCGCAAAGCTCTCGATTGCGGAAAATTGGTAAGTTTTGCAGAAATGGAGCCGATCGATTTAGTAATAGTCGGTTGTGTCGCGGTGGCGCGCAACGGGGGAAGAACCGGGAAAGGTGCAGGTTTTGCCGATTTGGAATTGGCGATGTTGCAGGAATTCGGGTTAGTACAAATCGATACGCCAATTGTGACAACAGTGCATCCTTTGCAAATAGTCGAAGATTTGCGTTTACCGATGCAAGCTCACGATTGGGCGCTGAATAGGATTGTTACTGCTGAGGGGGTAATTGAGACTAATACAAGTTATCCGCGTCCAATTGGGTTAAACTGGGATAGTTTGCGATCGGAACAGTTGGAAAAAATACCAATTTTGCGAAAGTTGAGAGAGCAATTAACCAATAACCAATAGCTTTTAATAGACCTCTTGCAAAAATAATTAGGACGGGCTCTTCGGCCCATCCCACAAGAAAAAATAACTCTTGTGGGATGGGCCGAAGAGCCCGTCCCACCAATTGAGGAAAAGGGTTTTTGCAAGAGGTCTAATCAAAATCAAGGCAAAAGAGCATCTACAGCGATCGCCCCAATTTCTATTCCTTCAATAATAATCGGTATAACAGCCGATCGCCCAAAATCCAACCTTTGACTGTAATCTGGCTGCTCAACTTCCACAAGAGGTTGAGAGTACACCTCAACCAGTCCTTCAACAAGATTCACAATCCAATAAATCGCAATTCCAGCGCGGGCATAAATCCGTTTTTTAACAGTGCGATCGCGCTGAAGTGTCGTATCAGATACTTCAATAATCAGGGCAATATCTTCAGCACCCGGATGGCGATCGAGATACTGTCTTGTATCCCCTCGAACAACCACTATATCAGGTTCTGGTTCGCTGTTGGATAGCGTTATCGGTTCTTGAGAATCGACATACCAACCAGGGGGTAAAATATTCTCTAAAGCTGTTCTGACAAGACGAGTTGTGACTCGATGCGGTGGATTTTTTGGCATTTTGAAAACCAGCCAACCTTCCAGCAATTCTACAGAGTCATCATCCGTGAGAATGCCAGCTTGAATTATCGCATGATACTGCTCGATGCTCAAGCGCAAAATCAGATCGTTCGGAATTGCTGCAACACTTTCGACGGGCGGCATAACTGTCTGGGCTAGTTAATTATTGTTTTATTTTACTGTTTCTTTAACGAACCGCGAAGGCGCGAAGCAAGACAGAAGAAGACTGTAAGTTGATGATATATCTACTTTGTGGTGAACACGCGCCATGCAATGAAAGCAGTAAAGGCTAGATAACCAAATACGGCTATCCAATCTAGCCAATTATCGGATGTTATCAAAAAAATATCGTTCATGGGTATCATTCACCTGATTATTAGTTACAGAAATTATACCAAATCCTCGTTAGTTATCCCCATCTCTCTCTTCTGGATACTCTGCGTCCTCTGCGTCCTCTGCGGTTAAATCATTCCTATGCAACCGGAATTGAGAAGACCGAAAGCATCCAGGATACAAGCCCCCGGATGAATCTGGGGAGAAATAAAAAACCTGTATCCGAGAAACTTGCCGAACGTATTTATCCGTGGGGTCAAGGCTTCAATCTAAAATCTAAAATCTAAAATCTAAAATCGATTGACTGGCTTTTTGGGAAAATGATATTAAGTTTTTTTCATAGTTGCCGTATGCTTCGTCAAGAAATCTAACAGTGCTTCCGCCTCTGGGGATGGCTGTAAACTGGCGTAAGAATAGCGATACAAACCTCTGCAAATCAGAGATAACCGCGTTGGGAAATCAAGCACTGATGGGATATCGACAATCACATCATCAACTGGTGGAATATCCCCTCGCTGACAATATACGGCATAGCTAATTCGAGGCGATTTAGCCCGACTGCTGCTGCGGCTTCCCCAGTGAAAAACGTATTGATCCCAGCACGATAGAGTACCAGCTTGTGTCGGTAAAGCCCGGATATCTTCCAAGGCAAATTTAGTAGCTTTCGTCTTGAGATTTTTGATAGCTTCAGCATACTCTGGATCGCGGTTAGCCGGAATCATGTACATACATGAATTGAGGGGATTGGCCTCAGTAATTGTCACCCAGAGAGTAAGCACTGTCGGCATACCGTTGGAGTCTATAGTATTTTCGTACTCGGCGTCGCGGTGAGGCTCAAATCCTTTGCCACTGTCAGAAGTTTCTATGTAATAAACCCAAAAATTTGGAACTAGCTTGTAGCCGTTTCCCAAAATTCCTGTCAAGGTTGAGTTAAAGTAACCAAATGCTTGATAGAAGACATCGTAGACGAGGGCAAACATTGTCGGAAACCCGGCTTTTCGGACATTTTCTATACAGTCGCGCATCTGGTGAATAGTCGCAGCAGGTATGACGCTAGGTGTTTGGAAATAGCCTTCTTCTCGCAGTTGCAGCCTGTACTCGTCAATTTCTGCTTTTGGGATTCCCGAAAATTGTGAAAAGCCTTCAAATGGTCGATCGGAAATAGTTGAATTGGGGTTGAGCTCGCGCCAGTAGTTAATATCTTCTGCTTGGGGCAGAAGTGGAATTAATTTATCTAAGTCAAGAGACTTTCTCAGAGTCACGGTTTCTTCAGTCATCGATCCTATTTTACGTTGATACTGCACAGGGAAAAGCCGGATCGCCATGATGCGATATTTGTGCTGCTCTTTCCCCCTACTGCTGATTCTACGTCATTAACGAGCTAAAATCTACAATTAATTAACTCCCCAATTAGTTTTAAAATATTGTCGATACAGTTCGCACCTCGGCACGCACTCGTTACCATGCAATTTCACCAACCCCAAACTGTCTAATTTAAACGCCTGCATCGCTTTTAATTGCACCGGAGAGTCCGCCGCTACAATCTCTCTCATCCCCTGCGCTAACTCAGGATATTCTTCTAAATTCCACAACTGCCGGCGCAAATGGTCGCTGTAAATTCCCGCATCTGCGATCGCACTTTCTTTTAATTCATCGAGTGTCAAACCCGATCGCGAAATGTGATATAATGCAACTCGCACTAAATACGGATGTCCGCCGACAATTGCCATCAAGTTTTCAACTTCTGCATCCGACCAATTCAAATTATGGCGCGCTGCTAAATCTTGTATTTGCTGAGAGTTGAATTCGGGCAAATCTACGGGCAGTCCGACGTTAAAAGGCGATTGATTGATGTTCATCGGGATGTAAACTTCGGTGGAGTGAACTACAATTAATCGCAGTTTTTTCCAGATGTCGCGTCGCTTCGATTCTTCGTGCCACGCCCGCAGCAATCCTAAAAAGTCTTCGGCAATGTCGGGATATTGGAAAACGCGATCGATCTCGTCTAATCCTAAAATTAAAGGACTGTCGATTTGCGGCAAAATGTATTTTTCAAAGTAATCTTTGCAGTTGACTTTGCTGCCAAAAATCTCGTCCCAATAATCGTCTAATTGATTTGGTAAGTGCAACTCGCGCCCGACGTAAGCGCAAAACCACTTTAAGAATTTATCTAAGTTGGCAAATACGGCTTTATCTACTAACTGAAAAGTTAGCGGCACGGTGCAATAGCCTTGACGGGCTCCGTGATGCAAAATTCTTGCCATCAAGGAAGTTTTGCCCATTTGTCTCGGTGCTTTAATTCTAATTAAGGCGCTGGGCTGCACAATAGTTTGATAGCAGCGTTCTTCGATGGGCGGGCGTTCTACATAAAATTGAGAAGCGACATCGACTTGTCCTCCCGGTAATTCGGGTTCGGCGGCGGGTAGAGGTATTTCGTCGCTGCTAATTTCTAATAGCTGTTTTTGTGTTAAATCTTCCGTTTGTTCTGTGACGGGTGCGGGTTTTTCTGCTAGCAAATTCAGAACTTCTTCGATAATAATTGGAGTGTCGGCGGTGGTTTTCCATTCCCTCTGTTTGATGCGGTACAGATAGCCCCGCAAGTCGTGATTTAGAGGCGCGTTCAGGGGAAAGCCGACGCGGATGGGGAGAATTATGGGTTTTCTGTCAGGGCGGGAGTCTTGTAGTTCTTTTGCTTGCTGAACTTGATATGTTAGTAGTTCGCTTTGGTTTCCCGTTGGCGGCAACAGTAGCAGCAAATAATCGCATTCTTGGAGGAATAAATTAATGCGATCGAACCAATTATCTCCTAATCTAATGTTATTTTCTGCTGTGAAAACTGTATGACCGATCGCGCTTAAGGCCGTTTCTAACTGTTTTCCCAACTCGCGATCGGGTTCGGCGCTGCGATAACTGACAAATACTTTAACAATTCTGCTGCTGGTGGCTGTTTCCCCCGCTGGTGGCAAATTGTCCAGCTCGTCTAAATTTTCCGGTTCCTCAAGTTTAGCCGATCGATGGTCGCTAGCAGCCAGAGTCATCTCAAAAGCCGCGAACAACTGCCGAATTTTACTCAAATCCGCACCTTCTCTACCCTGCTTAATTTTGCTGACTGTATCGGCACCGACGCCAGATTCAGCCTCGATTTCCGTCAGAGTACCTCTAATGTTATGTCGGTCAGACCATTCTTGGAGCGCCTCGTTAAGTTTCTTTAAGCCAGAGGCAGTGAGAATGCGACCGCGATCGCGTTTTGACTTGAGCACTTCGCTTGCACTGAAAGGGGAACGAATCTAGAAATTTTAACGCCTTAAGTCCCTATTTTGGGCGATTTTAAGGAAGATAATCAGCCAGCCGGAATTTAAGGGATTTTACTTGGAGAGGTTTTTGGGGCGATCGACTCCTCAAACTCTGTCCTGATAACGGCTTCAACAGTTGAATATATTTGAGGAGAAAAAGTTTTTCTTAACTCCCCAATCTCCGCCGCTAATGACGATTTAACTTTTTAGAGTAGATACACGAAGCAAAAAAGGAGAACCCAAATGAACAAAATCTTACACAGACTGGCAATGGCCGCTTTGGGAACTGCCGCCATTTTCACAATTAATACACTTAATAATTTAACAGAAGCATCAGCCGCTGGTAAATTTGACCAACCAGAAATTTATCAAAACACAGTTTTTCCACTTGGCGTACCGGGTCAGTTCCATAAATAGGCAAATTCATTCATTTAATTAAGGAGAAATTATGAAGTCTACACTGTGTTCGCCGCAACCTATAGCTACAAAATCTGACTCGGTTGATGCTGAGGCGATCGATGCCTGCACTGCACTTGCATGGGTGGAATTGGTAGCATTAGATGCCAGCGCTCTCACGGGGGATGATTGGCTGGCTTTGTGCGATGATATAGATAGCGGGGAAATCTACCGCTGCTGGTTTTTGTGGCGCGATCGCGAAGTTAGCGGTAATTGGGAAGCTTACGATCCTTTGAGCGATCGCCGATTTGTTGCTAAAGGAAAAGTTTTTCTCAAAGCCGCGATCGACTCGCTCGAAGATGCTAGAAATCGGGAAGTCGCCTAATTTGAATTCATCTCAGGTGAATAAAATTGGTGCATACAAAACAAGAATTCTGCCAAAAGAATTCGCCAGTGTACAAAGTTTTGTCCGCCTGCGCGAGACAGGAAGAAAAAGGGGTAATAGAACCGGATTTGATATGAGTCCCGGAAACGGAATACTCTCAGAGAAAATAAAAAAAATACGGCTGCGGGCAAGAGTTGACTGTATGATGCTAGGTGCTTCGTCTCGAAAGCGGTCGAGAACACTGTGACCGCCGCTTTCTCGGAGCAGCCGTTAAACTCTTTCTCTTCAAACATGACTGTAAAACTGCGATGGCTGTTGCCGGCCGCCCTTAGTCTTTTCTCGATCGCCCTGCCCGCAAAAGCCGATACACTAACATCTTGGCACTTCGATGCCCGCGAAAACCAACTCAATTTAACAACAGATTCAGGAGTTCAGCCGGAAGTCAAACTAATCGCCAATCCCACCCGCTTAGTAATTGATTTACCGGGAATAGTCTTGGAGTATCCCGAAAGCCCTCAAAGCTACAACTCAGCTATTCAACAAATTAGAGTCGGGCAGTTTGACACCGGAACTACCAGGTTAGTGATACAATTAACTCCCGGTTATAAGTTAGACCCGCAAAAAGTCCGAGTCATTAGAGAATCTGCCACGCGCTGGTCATTCCAGTTGCCAAATCCCGAGCAAATAGCGGGGAACGAGTCTTTTATCCCAACAGCTATTACCGGCATAGAACAAGCAGCAGGTCAAGTTACGCCCACTGTTTCGCCGGGAAATCAGAGAAACTATTCCAGTGATTTGGTGATGTCAACAGGCTCGGAAATGACAGCCATCAAACCTCAAATCGAAAGTGCGATCGAACAGTATAGATCCCTGAGCGCCGGAATGTTTTTTCTGGATTTAGATACAGGAAACTATTTGGATATCAAGGGCGATCGAGTATTTCCGGCAGCCAGTACCATCAAATTACCTATTCTGATAGCCTTTTATCAAGATGTAGACGCAGGAAAAGTTAGCCTAGACGAAACATTAGTTATGAAGTCCGACTTAGTTGCCAGCGGCTCTGGAACTATGCAAGACGAACCAGATGGAACTCGGTTTAGCATCAGAGAAACCGTAGATAAAATGATTACCATCAGCGACAATACAGCCACCAATATGATTATTGAACGTTTGGGGGGAATTGCTAAACTCAACGAGCGTTTTCGCACTTGGGGATTAACTGATACGAGAATTCGCAATTGGCTCGGCGATTTTAAAGGAACAAATACAACAAGTTCTGTGGATATGGTAAAGTTGCTGGCGATGCTGTCTCGCGATAAATTAGTTTCTGAATCGAGCCGGGAACAAGCTTTAGAATTACTGCGGCATACTACAACTAGAACGCTTTTGCCATCCGGTTTGGGGCCCGGTGCAGTTATTGCGGACAAAACCGGAGATATCGGCTTTGTAGTTGGCGATGCGGGAATTATTGATATGCCCAACGGTAAGCGTTATTTAGCGGCAATCTTTGTCAAACGTCCTTACAATGACCCGATTGTGAGAGATTTTGTCCGTCGAATTTCGCGGATTGTTTACAATTATTTAGACCAACCTGCGGCGAGAGTACCGGATAATTTGCGTTGATCCGAGATGTTGCACCATTGTCAATAAGCCTTTTGAACGGACTCTGGGGCCCCTTCCACAAGAAAATCTACTCTTTGTGGAACAGGCATCTTGCCTGTTCTTGAGAATAATGCAATATCTCAGGTTTATCAGACAATTCGGCGATTGAAATCGCTACTAAACAAACAAAGTCCGCCTTCGCGGACTTGAAGAGAAGATTTTTAATTACTAAGGACTATTCTTTGCGCTCGATTGCTACAGTCAAATGAGCCGCAACTGCCCCCACTGTAGCAAGTACAGCAGCAATGGGAAAGACTACTGATCCTGCAACGCCGCCTACCAATCCCGCCATCAGCGGAATGTCTGCCAAAGTCCGCCCTTGCGAGTTTTTGATGACGAGGCGGCGGAGTTTTCCTTGCTGAATTAGTTCTTTGACTTTAGCAATTAAACTGTCGGCGCTAATCTTGAACTCTTCCACTCTGACTTTTTCCTCTGTTACAAATTCTGAGGCGAATACATTAGTTTCAACTGTTGGGTTGGCTGAATTTCCGGCCGCTGCTGTTTCGTCTTGTAGAATTGTTACTTGTTGTTCTAGTTGTGAGTTCATTTTGTGTAAGGGCGGGTGAAAACCAGCCGTTTAATTTCTATACCCTTATCTTCGGCGATCGCACTTGGGAATGACAGGCAAGGAAACCCTACAATCGGCATTCGTACTTTCCCCCCCTGGCTTTTTACTCAAAACCTTATTTTTTTGGGGTTATATCAGGGCAGGTTTATCTCTTCCTAAAGGTAGAGAAGATATTGTTGAAACAACCCGTCTCTAGATACAAGTAAGGTGCGTACTGCCAGCCCGGTCCAGGTGGTTGCTGTGTTGAATTTTTAAGTTGGATACCGATCGGCGATCGCTGGCACTTACCAACAAAGCCAACCATTTTGCTTGTTGGGAAATTTTCTTTTTCTGTGACATTCGGTGTCTTCAAGTTCTGCCAAAGCTTCAATACAATTAATAGACCTCTTGCAAAAATAATTAGGACGGGCTCTCCGGCCCGTCCCACAAGAGTTATTTCTTCTTGTGGGACGGGCCGGAGAGCCCGTCCCATCAATTGATGAAAGGATTTTTGCAAGAGGTCTAATCTTTAGCTCCTCCTCTGGCAAAATCTTCAGGGCTTCGTGAATAATGCTATATTCATCGCAGAGCGTAATAGTGTGTCTTATGATCTAATAACTGTCCCAACCCTAAAGGAGGATAAAAATGAGCGATAAAATTAAGGCGCGATCGAGTAGTGGCAATATTTTTGCGGATCTAGGGCTGCCCAATTATTCATAATTCTTGATTAAAGCAGAACTTGTCCGCCAAATTAGTGAACTAATTACAGTGCGAAAATTGACCCAGATTGAAGCAGCAAAATGCCTGGGAATCGATCGCTCTAAAATCACTGATTTGCTGCGTGGCAAACTATCTGAGTTTTCAAGAGATCGCCTGTTCCGGTTCTTAAACGCGCTGGGTAGTGATGTGGAGATTCGGGTGATTGCAAAACCTGAATCTGATTCAGACGCTAAGACAAGAGTGATTGCTATTTAGGCACAATCTAGCGAGGGTTTGCAATTTGTTAGCCTACTCGCTACCGACAGCTAGATTCTGTATTTCTTCTTCTCAATATAATTATCAATATTATTCAGCAGATGAGTCAGATATTTAACCAATTTATCTTTGTCATCAACTAACTTGCTCCAAAGTATTTGACTTGAAGCCTCACTAAATGAAACATTTCCATGTGCCAAATCGCATCGTATCTTAACCACAAAATTCAGAATATCATCGATTTCTTTACTCGCCACTCCTAAATTTCCAAAGAAACCGTACATATCGATGAGTTCTTTGATAGTTTTAGCATCCAAATTTCCCGATATTGGAATATTAGATGGATCTAACGAAACCATCTCATCATCCACAACCGATCTAATTAATTCCTGAAGATTGTCAGCTACACTATCTTTTTTGATATATGAATCTCTGAAACTTTTACTTTTATCGTTCAGCAACCACAATCTCTTTATTTTTGGACTTAAATCTTTATAAGTTAATTGCTCGATTAAAATAACATCATGAATTGCAGTTATACCATTTCTAATAGAAGATTCGACAAGATTGTATAATAGTAGATAACAATGAGACTTCAATATTTTTTGAATCTCGCTATCAACAATATATTCACCTGATGGGAAGACGATCGATTTAGCAGACAATGCACCAAGTTGTTCGATTTTATCTACTAATTCAAAATATTTCTGGATTTCTGCCACTCGCCTGTTAAAGTCTCTGATAAACTCTTTCATGGGCTGTGACTTAAAAGTTGGTTCTTAACATCATATCTCTTAAGTTTACTGAAAAAATCTGTCGGTACGCCATTCAATATCTTCTCAAGAGTTGATGCGATAAAACACTTCATTTATTACTCTCTTATCAGCTTTGTCTGAGAAAACGATCGTTCGGAGTGAAGTATTTTTAAACTTTCTTTGGCGTGAGGGTGCGAGATCTGTAAAATAGGAACCATTTAGAGAATCTAATGTTTTGAGGTTGCTCAGTTGCAACTGATTTGTTAGGAAAGCTGCCAGAGTCATCACCCTCTGAGCTCCATCAACAATCGCTAGTTTTCCAGTTTCTTTGATTTCTGCGACAATGATGGCAGCAAGAGGAACACCAAGAATAATGGATTCAATGAATAGAGATTGATGATTAATATCCCATCTCAAGTTTCTTTGAAATTCAGGAATATAAATTTCACTGAGATTGCCATCATCTTTTTCCAGGTATTTATTGACTATGAGTTCGATGGTGTATTCTCTCGTATCGTAGTCAATTTCTTGCCTTATTTCGTCAATTTGAGCTTCTGCCCTAGTGATGATGTCTTGCTTAACTGCTTTAGACATAAGAACCTACTTCTTTATAACTTTGCTTAAATAGCTGTAGCCCTAATTAATATAGCAATGTTTGATTATTGTACGCCCAATATTTATAATACGCTACAACTCAGGATTAGGGGCTACTGGATTACGGCATGTCATAGATAAGAACTCGGCTGAACTATCACACATAACTCAGCAGGTTAGATAGATGATGAGACTGCAATATGCAGTCTCATTATTTTAATAGTGACATTTTACTGCATAGGATTTTTGTTTGTCAATCCCCACTGCCGATCGCACTTCAGTCAAAGTTCACCCATTTATCAATACTTATATAGTCCGAAAAATCGAGTTCGCCCTTGTCTTGAAGAAGTTTCATCGGAACGATAGACCATACCGACGCAGCCGGACTCGATCGAACTTGCGTTAAACTAAGTCAGGTAAATGACTTTCTATACTCATGACTATTTTTACTCTGCGATCGATCAAAAAAGACTTCGGCATCAAGGAACTCTTGACAGATGCCAGTTTCAGCCTGGATGAAGGCGATAAAGTCGGACTCATCGGCACCAACGGTTCCGGGAAATCAACCCTGCTGAAAATGATTGCAGGCTTGGAGTCGATCGACTCTGGCGATCGCTGGGTCAATCCAGGGTCTAAAATTGTCTATCTCCCCCAACAGCCTGATTTAGACGAAAATCACACAGTCTTAGAGCAAGTATTTGCCGACAGTGGCGAACAAATGGCTTTAGTGCGCGAATACGAGGAAATTTCCGATCAATTGTCCCACGGCAAAGGCGATACAGACAAGTTGATGGCGCGTCTGTCTGCGGTGTCTGAACGCATTGATGAGGTGGATGCGTGGGATTTGGAAACCAAGGCGAAATTGATTTTGACCAAGTTGGGGATTGAGGATTTTGATGCGAAAATTGCCGACTTGTCGGGCGGCTACCGCAAGCGAATTGCCTTAGCAACAGCCTTGTTGTCCGAGCCCGATGTGTTGCTGATGGATGAACCGACAAACCACTTGGATGCGCTGTCTGTGGAGTGGTTGCAGAACTATTTGAACGGCTATCGCGGTGCTTTGCTGCTGATTACGCACGATCGCTATTTTCTCGATCGCGTTACCAATCGCATTTTGGAGATCGATCGCGGCGACCTTTACAATTATGCTGGCAATTACGCTTATTACTTGGAGAAAAAAGCCTTAGCTGAAGAATCCGCCGCCAGCAGTGTTCGCAAACACGCGGGTGTATTGAGGCGCGAATTGGAATGGCTCAAACGCGGGCCGAAGGCGCGCAGTACCAAGCAAAAAGCTCGGATCGATCGCATTAAAGATATGCGAGCCCAGGAGTTCAAAACAGCCAATGGCAAAGTTGAAATTGCGACAGCGGGCCGCCGGATTGGTAAGAAGGTGATTGAGTTACTGAATATCTCTAAGGCTTACGGCGATCGCACTTTAATTAAAGATTTTACCTACAATTTCACACCCGAAGACCGGATAGGAATTATTGGCTGCAACGGTGCGGGAAAATCGACGCTGATGGATATCATCACCGGACGCATTCAGCCGGATTCGGGTACTGTCGAAATTGGCACAACCATTCATATCGGTTATTTTGACCAGCATTCAGAGGATTTGACGCCGAACGAAGACCAGCGAGTTATTGAATACTTGAAAAGTGTGGCGGAATTGGTGCAAACGGCGGACGGCGAAATCATTACCGCTTCTCAAATGTTGGAAAAGTTTCTGTTTCCACCGAACCAACAGTATGCACCGATTAACAAACTTTCTGGCGGAGAAAAGCGCCGGTTATTTCTGTTGAAAGTGCTGATGAGTGCGCCAAACGTGCTGATTTTGGACGAACCGACAAACGACCTGGACGTGCAGACTTTGGCGGTTTTGGAGGATTATCTCGAAGATTTTAACGGCTGCGTGATTGTGGTGTCCCACGATCGCTATTTTCTCGATCGCACGATCGACATGGTTTTCGCCTTGGAGCCTGGGGGCAATTTGCGCTTGTATCCCGGCAATTATTCGGTTTATTTAGATTACAAGAAAGCCGAAGAAACTAAGGAAATCCAAGGGCAAAAAGAAAAAGAAAAACTTACCCGCACCGTTGAATCTAACAATTCAAAATCCACAAATTCCACTCAAAAAGCTCCCAAAGTCTCCTTCAATGAGAAGCGGGAATACGAACAATTAGAAAGTCAAATTCCAAAGATGGAAGCTGAAAAAGAAGACATCGAGAAGATTTTGTCTCACAATGCTCCGAGCGGGTTTGCAGAGATGAAGAAGTTATCGGATCGTTTGGCTCAGTTGACGCAGGAGATCGATCGGGCGACTGAGCGCTGGTTGGAATTGGCCGAACGGGTGGGTTAATTTGGGGTTGCTGAAATTGGAAATATTTTAAGAGATGTTTTCGATGGCTTCACAAATTTAATGAGAAACGATAAATAGCTTGGGCAGTATATCGCTCTGAAAAGAAGATACACAGCACCCCAGGGCTGTTGACAAAAAATTGTGTGGGTGATATACAAAAGTTACCCAAAAACCTGGTTTTGTGACAAAAAAACTGCATTTGAGCTTTTAACTAGGAGTAAAAAACCCGGTTTATTTGGTATTTCTGCGTCAGTCCTAGTATAAATAATCAATGCAGTAGTGTTACAAAAATTACCGCCAACAATCAACAACCCAATCCAGCATCAGGAATTTTCGTCAGTAATTTTCAGCAGAGTAGATCTAACTTAAACTATCTTGGATGCAGAAATCCCGTTAATTCCGGTAATTGCTTGATTGCAGTTCAATTACCATAGCTAACAATCCGGTTTCTCAGCCGATTCTGCTCAGCGACTGTAAAAAAAATCATCTTAGTCCGAGGAATACGATCAGATGAACAACAATCGACTGAAAGCTCACACAATATCAGCTCTGGTGAGCTTAGCATTAACTGCTGCCCTTTTTACCTATTCCCCAGTCGCCGCTCAAAATACTCCCACCAATTTCCCCGCAGCCGCACCAAGGTCAACCACCGCAGCCACAGCCCCGACAACACCGCCCCTAGAAACTCCCAAAGCTGGTCTCAAAAGTCCTCCCAACGCTGACAAGCCAACAGAAGTTGCCATCGGTTTCTATTTGACCAACATCGGTCGCATTAATCAATCAGATGAAACTTTTGATGTCAGCGGTTATTTGTCGGCCACTTGGCAAGACCGGCGCCTAGCATTTGATCCCAATGCAGTTGGCGACACAGAAATTCGCTACACTCCCGAAAAAATATGGGAACCAGTTTTAACAATTGTCAACTCTCCATCAGCGGCGAAAAAAGGCGCGGTGGAATTAACCGCGCAGCCCGACGGCACCGTCACTTATTTAGAACTCGTTAACGCCACTGTATCATCTGACTTAAATTTGAGAAAGTTTCCCTTTGATTCGCAAACAGCTAAGGTTGTTTTGGAATCATTGTCTTTTGATGACCGACGTGTAGTTTTCCAAAAAGATCCCAAGCTGACTGGATACAGCAAGGATTCTTTCGTTTCTTTATCCGAATGGCAAATTAGGGAATTGAAAAGTACAGTCACTTCCAACAAATTTGAACTAGAAAATAAAAACTATTCGCGATACACTTTTGAACTTAAACTCAAGCGCAATTACCAGTTTTACCTATTTAAAGTCTTTAGTCCCCTGCTGCTAATTACGCTGCTTTCTTGGGCGACTTTTTGGATGGATGGAAACACGGCTTTTAACCCTCAGATGAGTGTAGGCATGACCAGCACCCTCACGGCAATAACTTTTAACTTCACTGTTGCTAATGCTTTGCCGAGATTATCTTACATGACTCTGCTGGATGCCTACATATTTATCTGTTATATCTTTTTCTTTTTGGCGATTCAGGCTAATGTCACCGTGCATTTCTTGCAAAAAAACCACAAAAAACCAGATTTCACCGCTGGGATGATGCAAATGTTTCGCTGGATTTTTCCCTTAGCTTTTATCCTCTGTCAAGGGATAGTAATGACAATATTTTGGCTGTCATGAAGTTGAAATTGGGAGTTGGGATTAAAATTATTTTCCAAAATCCAATTTTAAGCAAACGGACAAAGAAACTTAAGACGGGTAAAAGTCTGAAATCCTTGTCAAAGCTGCAAAGCGATCGGAAACAGCGACAAAAAACCCGCTTTTTTTGCGATCGCCTTAAGTAAAGCTGTGTGTCAAAAACTGCGAAGCCCCGGAGGGTGGGGTTGACAAAAGCAGTAGAATATGCAGAAAAAGTCAGGGTAAGCAAATAAGACTGGCAGCAGAAAACAGGGGCGAAAAGGCCCAAAACAGGTAAAACAAAAGTCGATCGGGCAAAGTAAGTTGGCCGAGGACTAAAAATATGGTGATGAGTGAGATACAATTGACCTGTTCTGAGCCAAGAATTGGTCAACATCACAAGTATCCTGTAGAAGTCTGAAGTTGAGAATCTCAGGGTTGTCGAGGAGCGGGAGCAAACAGAAAACTATGCCTCAAAAAGTAATCGCCGAACAGATGTCTTTGGAATCAGCGTCAGAGCCGATCGCCGTGAGGGCGACGGTGGAAACAGTGCCAGCCGAAGCAGTGGCAGTAGAGTCCTACGCCGATCGGTTGATGGACGAACTGTTTGAAGGAGTCGATCGAGCATTCGACGGCAGCAGCGGACTGCCATCGGAACCAGTGCAGCCAGAATTCGTGGCGCTCAAGTCGATATCGGTACCTCAAATAGTTTTGTCGCAGTTGGCACCCCCCCAGTCGCAGCGGGGCGAAAAAGACGTAGAAGCGATCGCCCGCCAAGTCGCCCTAGAAACAACCAAAAAACAGCAGTCCAAACAATCATTCGACAGAATCCTGCTGGGAGCAGCATGTGGGTCGCTGCTGCTAGTCATGGGGTTATGGCTCGCAAGCAGGTCGGGACTCGTGCGCTTGCCCGCCGCCCCCGCACCACAGAGGCCGGTAGCAAGTGGCAAAACAGCACCTGACACCCCGTTTGTCGAATACGTGCAGCGCTCGCTAGAAGCGATCGAACAAAAAAAAGCACCCCAGGCTAACCCCCAACTTGCAGGAGTTCCCGGAGCCCCCACCCCAGGGACGCTGCCGAGCATTCAAATTTCCGGCGCGCCGCCCGCAACCGCAGGCCTTTCGACCGCAGTCAACCGCATCGCTGATGCCCTAGAACAAGCCGGTGCACAGCCGGGAGCACCAGCACCCCAAATCGTAGTGATCCCTCCCCCCGCTCAGGTGACTGTAGCTCCGCCTGCTCAGGTGGCTGCTGCTCCGGCTGCTCCGGCTGCTCCGGCTGCTCCTCAAACCGCGGCAGTTTCCCCCTCGCCTGCTGCTCCAGCCTCCGGTCGTGCGCTCGCCGCTGCGGGAAATCGAGATCCCCTCGCCGCTTCCCCTTCCCCCTCGGAGTCTCCCCAGCCAAAGATTTTGGCTCGCGAAACCGAACCGGCACCAGCGCCTGCAGCCCAGCAATCCGCGCCCGCACCGGAGCAATCCGCACCGGCCGTCAGCAGCGCCCCGACTTCCGCGCACACGTTGGTAGGGATTTTGGAGTTGGGCGATCGATCGGCTGCTTTGTTTGAAGTAGATGGCGTAGCCCGCAGAATTTATGTGGGCGAAAGCATTGGCGCTAGCGGTTGGACGCTGGCAGAAATCAAAAATCAAGAAGCCGTTATCCGCAAGGGAGGAGATGTGCGATCGGTTTTTGTCGGCCAAAAGTTCTAATCAGTCATCAGTTATGAGTCATTAGTTATCAGTCATTAGTTATGAGTTAGGTCATCGGTAATCAGTAATGGGCAGCGATCGGGCTGTATATCACGAGCAGTGAAAACAGTTATAATATAGGAACCGCCAAGACGTTCTTAATTGCTGAAACCATTGCTCTTATTGCTTCTTCCTTCTATCCGTTAAATCGCTTCCCCAATTCGT
Source organism: Microcoleus sp. B9-D4 (assembly GCF_036705105.1). Classification (NCBI taxonomy): domain Bacteria; kingdom Bacillati; phylum Cyanobacteriota; class Cyanophyceae; order Oscillatoriales; family Microcoleaceae; genus Microcoleus; species Microcoleus sp. B9-D4. Next base: position 111,499 of record NZ_JAUBTS010000012.1, on the reverse strand, counting down.
TGCCGAACTTTCTTCTGCTATAACTAACAACTCAGGCTCGATAATCGATCTCCTGTGACTAAGAACCAATGACTAATAACTAATGACCAATGACTAATGACTCATAACAGATGACTGAGGACATATAAAAAATGGGCTTATTTGATGATTTCAGCCGCTTTCTAGAAACCCGATTAGAAGAATTTTTGCGTAGCAATCCCCATCTGGAATTGCAGGCAATAGAAGAACAACTGAAGGAACAAGAAGAAGACACTCTGCGGCTGATTCTCGATATCCAAAAACAAGAGAAAAAACTGCAAGCCGAAATTCTCTCCGCCGCCCAAGAAATTCAGCGCTGGAACGATCGCATCAACAAAGCTAAAGCTGCTCAAAGGCTGGATTTAGCTCAAGCAGCCCAAGAGCGGCAAGCAGCTTTGCTGCGTCAGGGAAATCAGCGCTGGGGTCAAATGCAAGGCTGCAAAGAACGGATTGAAAAAGCAAAAGAACTGTACCGCCAAATTCAAGTACGGCGAAAAGAAGTCCGAGCAAAAGCGGCCGAAGCTGCAACTCGCACTACCACTAAAACAGAGCAGAATTGGGATACAAAGGGTTGGAATCAGAGTTCTAATTATAACAGTTTTACGGCTGCAGATCCTTTAGAAGAAAAGTTTCAACGCTGGGAAGCAGACGAAGAACTCGATCGAATGAAGCGGAATATAGGCAGATAGGGCGTTGCTGATTTACGGTATGAAAGGCTCAATATGCAAGTCATATAAACCAGTAGCCACAAAGCTTCCCGATTTCCCACTGATTTTTTTCATACCCTGATTAAGCAACGCCGATTTTGAAATAATATCCGTGAAGATTAGAGTAAAAAAGACAAATTCTGCATCAAAAAACAGTTTTTCAAGTTAAATCGCTGTGGTTATTCACAACGGTTGCTCTGCTTGAGAAGGTGGCTCTTCAGGCAGCGGAATAAACTCTGTCTCTTGAGGAACCTGAGCAAACCGTCCCTCTCTCCAATCGAGTTTAGCTTGCTCAATGCGCGAGTGCCGACTCGAAACAAAATTCCACCACTTATGCCGCTCACCAACAGGTTCACCGCCAATCACAATACAACGAGCCTTGCCTGAAGCAGAAATCTTTACTTCAGTGCCGGAATTTAGAACCGCTAACCGATGTTGTTCCAGAGGCACTCCATCAATAACAAGCCCCTCTGTTACGCTGTAAACAGCCTGTTCGCTGTAATGACCCGGTAAGGTAAATTGCTTGCCAGGAGCTAGTTGCACGTCCAGATAAATCAAGGGTGAAAATATTTGAACTGGGGAAGTGCGACCATAGGCCTCACCCGCAATTAGGGTGAACGAAACTCCTGCATCCTCCCAAGCAGGCAACTCAGAAGCCGGATGATGCCGAAACCAGGGGTCGGTTTCTTCGTATTCATCGGGAAGTGCTATCCAAGTTTGAATGCCATGCAGGATGGCTTCTTTGCTGCGATCGTCGTCAGGCGTGCGTTCAGAGTGGACAATGCCTCGCCCTGCCGTCATCCAGTTCACCGCACCGGGACGGATTTCTTGAACACTGCCGACACTATCACGATGCAGCAAAACGCCTTCAAACAGGTAGGTGACGGTTGCTAAGTTTATGTGCGGATGCGGCCTGACATCCACGCCCCGACCGGGTGGAAACACCGCAGGGCCCAGATGGTCAAAAAAGATGAACGGGCCTACCAGGGCTAGAACGTCTGAGGGAAGCAAGCGGCGGGCTTGGAATCCACCCAAATCTTGAATGTGTGGCTCAATGAGATGCTGGATGGTATCCGTCATAATGTTTATGAAGTTGGGAACGCTAATCGTCTATCTCAAAAGTGCATTATACAAAAAGCTATCCCTAGAGAGTTGTATCAGTGACTTGTTTAAACTTCCCCAACGGAAAGCCGTTGTAGAGTGTCGAGTTCTCAACCCGCTTTCTGCTTACCAAGATAATTGGGTCTAAAGCCCCTTCTTAATAGGACGGCTTTAATTGATTGCCGATTTTTGTTTTAATCCTTTAGTTGCGTTAGTATCTATTTTTCAAATTTCCTAGCATTCTATTTAAAGTAGAGTACAATGATACTTATACCACAGGTAGAATAACCGCCGATACACATGAGACACCAAGCTCAAACGACTGGTCGGAAAATAATAATGGTTAGTGGGTGGCGAAAATCACGAAAAACATAGCTAGGCTGACTATAGCTAGGCTGACTAACGTAAGCCAAAACCAGAAAAGTAAATTTTGGGAAGTTAAAACGTACCGTAGGGCATCCGGTAACATGAGAAGTAATTCTCGAACGCTTGGGGAGATAAAACCCTCTGGGACTAACTAAATTAGGCTCGATATTTGGTTCATTTGAACGGATATTTGGTTTAAGTATTGCCGCAAGGATAGATAGTTTTAAGGTGTGTCGCCAGAACCAAGAATCCCCACGCCTGATAGCTGGGGAATGTCAAGAGACGATGGAGAGTTCATCACTGACTTGAATCCTACCTTTGACCAGGGAGCGAATCAGACGATCAAGTGAGCCACGTTCTTCTTCACTGATAGACTCATCGAGGATGGCGGCCATCATGCCGTAGCGGTCGGCCTTGGTAACGCGGTGAGTATCGGTGACAGTGGCAATTAATTCGTTGATAGCGCCGGGGAGAAGATTAACTGGATACATGGGATTGTTTTGAACTCGACACCTTAATCATCTCGTGGTTTCTCCTAAGAGCAAGTGATGGTGCTGGTTTTTTTCCGTGATAATACTGAAAATCTTCGGTGAACCAAGTCCGTGTTACCAGTGATCGAAGTCACAACATTGAAACCAATGCAGCGCTGGAACAATTAGAACCCACATTCTGCCCTTTGAGCCACTGTTGACTGGGAATTCCCTCAAAATTGACGCAAACCTCATGGCTTGGTCAAAAATACCTAAATGTGAGAGTCAAAGGGCGGAATATGGGGAATCGCCCTTTTATCCAAAATCAAAATAAGTAGACAGACAAAAAATTAGTCCGCCTACCTAATCGCTAACTACAAATCACTCCCACTCGATCGTTCCCGGTGGCTTAGAAGTAATATCGTAAACCACTCGGTTCACCCCCTTAACCTCATTCACAATCCGGTTCGAGATCAGTTCCAACAAATCGTAAGGAACCCGCGCCCAATCAGCCGTCATCCCGTCTTCACTCTTAATAAATCGCAAGACGATCGGGTAAGCATAAGTGCGCTGATCGCCCATCACGCCTACACTGCGAATCGGCAGCAAAACTGCAAAAGCTTGCCAAAGTTCCCCGTACAATCCGTGCCGGTTAATTTCCTGGCGAACAATGAAGTCAGCATCCCGCAAAATATTTAGTCTCTCTGAGGTAACTTCTCCTATGATCCGAATCGCCAATCCCGGGCCGGGGAAAGGTTGTCGGTTCACGATTTCTTCGGGAAGCCCGATCGACCGGCCGACTTTTCGCACCTCATCCTTAAACAGTTTTCGCAGCGGTTCAATCAGCTTAAATCGCAAATCTTTCGGCAAACCGCCGACGTTGTGGTGACTTTTAATTTTAACAGCAACTCGCTCGCCACTTTTCGGGTCTGCATTAGTATCAGCCGACTCAATCACATCAGGATAAAGAGTACCTTGTGCGAGGTAGTCAAAGGGGCCCAGACGCTTCGATTCTTCTTCAAATACGTTGATAAATTCGTGACCGATCCGCTTGCGTTTTACTTCAGGATCGGTAATCCCTTCAAGTTGAGCTAAAAAGCGTTCGCGAGCATTAACATACTCAACATCAATGTGGAATTGCTCTTTAAATAATTTTACCAACCGTTCTGGTTCATACTTCCGCATAAACCCTTGGTCGATAAACATACAGGTAAGTTGGTCGCCGATCGCCTTATGCAGCAAGAAAGCCAAAGTAGAAGAATCTACACCGCCCGATAGAGCCAGCAAAACTCGTTTATCTCCCACTTGCGCGCGAATTTCGCGAATCGATTCCTCCACAAAAGTAGCAGTCGTCCAAGTCGGTTCGCACTCGCAAATGTGGTAAACAAAATTGCGAATTAAAGCTATTCCCCCGATCGAGTGAACTACTTCTGGGTGAAACTGAACCCCGTACAAATTTTTCTCGTGGTGAGCAACAGCAGCACACGGAGTATTGTCAGTGTGAGCGAGGATCTCGAAACCAGGCGGCAGTTCAGTACACGAGTCTCCGTGGCTCATCCACATCGTGCTGCCCTCTTCGACGTTTGTCAGCAAATCCGTAGGATCGTCAATAAATAGCGATGCCTTGCCGTATTCCGCTAATTTCGATCGTTCAACCGTGCCTCCGAGCTGCTTTACCATCAACTGCATCCCGTAGCACACTCCCAACACCGGTATTCCCAAATTCCAAATTTCTGGGTCGCAGTGGGGTGCTTTTTCATCGTATACAGAACTTGGGCCTCCTGAAAGAATAATTCCTTTAGGATTGATAGCTTTTAACTGTTCTGCAGTAGTCCGGTAAGAAATAACTTCTGAATATACTTGAGTTTCGCGAATTCGACGAGCAATCAGTTCGGAATATTGCGAACCGAAGTCGAGAATCACGATGATCTGGCGCTCTATCTGCTGCAGAAAAGAGTTTGTGAGAACGGATTCAGTTTCTATTTGAGTAGTCACGGTTATTGCGTAATTGCTAAGTGCTAATTGGGTCGAAAGTAGCGGAGGTATCTATCGCGGTCTCAGTGCAAGACTAAGGAAGGCGAGCAACCATTTGTCGCTAGGAATAAATCTTATTTATACTAGATTGCAGTCAGCGATGTTAGTCGATTAATCGGGCACAGGGCAAGCATAGATTTACTTCATCCTTACCCTAATTAATTGAATTCTTGCTTCAGAAATTGCTTCCAGAAGCAACCTAGTATAATTAAGGTCTAGGGACAGAGAATTATTACTTGTTAAATATTATCCCTGACCGATGTTTTAAACATAATTCAGGGATATTCACACTACATTAACAAATTTGGGTCAAAAATGTATCTCCTATGTCACTTTTAATAATAATTTTGCGATCGCGCCCGAACATCACCGATCCCACGGGGATGTGCAAGTTAGTGTGAGTAAAAATGCAATCCGATGACCGCAAGTCTATTTGTCGGGCGATGTCGCCGTAAATTAGATCGACCCAATTGCTCCCAAACTCGGCGTCTAAAGCCCGCAGTTGCCCGAGAGCCTCTTCGGCTGTCGCTGCGGCAAAAATTGCGGAACACGCATCAGCCGGCATTCCAGCTTTGGCACAGTAAGCTGTGAGAATTTCCCTGCGCCCGTCAGCGAGGTGGTGGTGAGTGTGAAAAATTCCCGCAGCCAATTTCATCAGTTTCCCGTGATAGCCAAACAGCAAAATTGACTGCACGCCCTGATATCCGGCCTCTACCAGCAGCGGGCCGAGCCAGTTAGCGGTTTTGACGAGCCTATCAGGATTAATCCCCAGTTGTCGCGCCAAATCCAAACCGTTTTCGCCGATGCAGAAAACCAAACAGTCAAACAGTTCGGCTTTTTGTTGCAGTTGTTCGCGGTAAACTTCCAACTGTCCAGGGGCGCTCAGCGGTTGAGAAATGCCCGTTGTACCCAGCAGCGAAAGTCCTTCTACCACGCCGAAAGCTTCGTTAGAAGTGCGGGTGGCTAGCTGCCGCCCTGACGGCAGAATCAGGGTGACAGTAATTTTTTCTCCCCCTGCGAGTTCTCGGCTCAGATTCGATCGCAGCAGCCGCATTGCGTAATCATAGATCGCCGCCCCTCCACCGACTGTGTGACGCCCTATACCTTCACCGCCGAGAATCACAATCTGCTCGGACTCTCCCCCATCCTCTCCCTCTCTCCCCCTCTCCCTCTCTCCCCCTTCCCAATTCCCCAATTCCACCATTGCCCAAACGGGGGTATTGCGAGTCAGATCGAGATTGTCCCCCGGATCGGAGCGAGTCACACCTAAAGCGGTACCAGTTTTGAGTACAGACGCCTGTTCGATCGGAATTTCTACCGTTATTGGCGGTTCCAGTAAATTTACTGATACGCTCTCTAGAGACTGAATACCTGCGCGTAAGCACCGCAAAGCTGCAAGTGCCGCCGCACAGGCAAATACTGGCAATGTATACCCCGATAAAGGTTGAGTTTTGGTCACGATCAAATGCAGAAATACATAAATTTGCTGGCGATCGACATCACGCCTTAGCACTGATACCCCTCAAACATTTAAGTGTAATTCTAGGGTTTGCTATTATCTGCAGTTAGCGTAATTTTTGTCAACTATAATTTTGTCCTACCAGTTGGCGATCCTCTACGAGGATCGCCAATAACCCACTCCGAAGCTTTACCGGCACCTGGGGGCGATTTTCACAAAAAACCCGGAATCTCGATCGCCAGCGCTGGGACTGAACAAACGCATTCCAGGAATTAGGTACAAATAGTTAGCAGCGATACTCAGCAAGTCGATCATCTTTCATTCTATAGATTTAGCTAGCCGTAAAGATTTGAGAACCGAGTGAGCTCGCGCGAAATTTGCTTTTGCCTTTGGGGAACTTGTTTGAGGCGGAATTCGAGCAATTTTTGGTATGCAAAATGCTGCGCTCGCTTCCTGGTTAAGCCCTAAAACCTACTTTTTTACAATTAGCAGATTTATCAGAAAATTGGGTTTAAAACCCCGTCCTTCTAGGACGGCTTTAATTTCTTAAATCCATTCCTAAAAATCCGTAAATTTCTTGTATTTGTGCTAGACTAGAACAGTCAAGGTTAAACTCCTTTGCCATCGTGAAACGGAGACACACTTTTAGGCATAAATTGTTGGACCGAGAGCAGCGAAAACTCTTAAAACAGCTAGAGGATCGACGCATTCTCTTTACCAGAAAAAAAATAATTTAGTTCATTTGTTAAGTAGGGTAGGGCATACCCGAACTCTAGGTTCGTATCCTAGTACGCTTTTGGAGATAGACCCTCTGGGGTTGCTGTGAATTAGGCTCGTCAATTGGTGTAATTGCACGGTTGAAAAGTTTAAAGATTGCCGAAAGGACATAGCGCTTAAAGGTCAGTCGATGAATTAAGAATCCCTACGCCTTTAGGCTAGGGAGTGTCAAATCTCCCAAGCGGTTGATGTCCTAGCGATCGCCAGTCATTTATATTGATATGAATTACCCGGACGTGCCAGTCCTACTTTCGAGCTAGCCTCTTGAAGGTGGGGCTGGTTTTATCTAACCCTGTTACTTCAATTCTCCAATCTACAATCTAAAATCTAAAATCTCAAATTGATTGACTATGGTTGAACCAGTTGCAGAGTTAAATGAACCTCTATCTCTTCAGACTGCAGAAATAGTAGACCCGAAAATATTTCAGCTCGTTCTCTATCCAAAAACAGCTCTCAAATTTTCCAAAAAAGACGTTCGATCGACTCTGAAAGCCTCAACTCTAGATGGCGTTTTTGCCGCTGTCTTCGAGTCGGCGACCAGCGGGGTGCTACTGAGCAATTTCTTGTTGCAACTCGGCGCCAGCAGCGTGGAAATAGGTATATTCTCGGCTATTCCGATGGTGGTAAATCTCCTGCAACCATTAGGAGCCTACATCGCTGATCAGACAACCAGTCGCCACTGGTACAACCTATTTGTATTCGGCGTGTCGCGGCTGCTGTGGCTGGTGCTCGCGGTGGCAATTGTTTGGGGTTCCCAGCACGCAGACCTCGACCAACTGCTGCAATGGACACTGGTAACAGTCGTAGCAGCTAGCGTGCTGGCAGCTTTTGCCAATTCTAGCTGGTTCAGTTGGATGGCTGCTGTGGTTCCTCAGCGCTTGCGGGGACGCTATTTTGGCTTTCGCAACAGTGCTGTCAGCCTCATAACTTTGCTGGGAGTGCCGTTGATGGGATTGGGAGTTTCAACTTGGGACGGCGGTCCTATTTTGGGCTACGGTATTGTTTTATTGATGGGTGTTTTGGCGGGAATGATCAGTTTGGGGTGTCAATGCTTCATGGTTGATGTGAATCCCCAGGTATACAAAAAAGATGCACAGAGCGATCGACTTACCGAAAAAAAAGCAAAGCACTTAACAGATTTTGTGCCTGCTGTGCTGAAAGATTATAATTTTTTAATGTTTATTCTTTACTTCAGTGTGTGGACATTTGCTATTAATCTCAGCGCGCCTTTTTTTAATATCTACTTACTGAAAGATTTAAGCTTGGATGTGAGTTTGGTAACGATTTACACCAGCTTAAGTTCCGGGGCAAATCTACTGCTGCTGATGTTTTGGGGTAAGTTGGCCGATCGCTGGGGAAATCGCCCGCTGCTAATTGCTGTTGGGCTGGTGGTGGCCCTGACGCCTTTGCTGTGGTTGGGTACGGGCAATTACCCGTTTGCCCTATGGGTGTGGCTGCCGCTGCTGCACTTGCTGGGGGGAACGACTTTAGGCGCGATCGGGCTGTGTAGTAACAATATTCAAATGGAGATAGCGTCGATCGAGCAACCTTCGACTTATTTTGCGATCGCCGCAGCGGTTTCGGGATTAGCTGGGGCTTTGGGAACTACCGCCGGCGGCTTTCTTGCCGAACTTCCCGGCATGAGTTTGGGAGCACTGTTTGCCCTCTCGGCTGCTGTGCGGCTGGCAGGCTTGCTGCCTTTGGTTTTGGTGCGAGAACCTCGTAGCCAGTCGCTGCGGTCGATCGTCCCCACTTTTGGACGTTTCAAATTTAACCGGGGCTAGGAAATTTTCGCACAAGTTTATCGATCAAGAAACCAGAAAAACCCACCGATTGTTAAAAACTTCAAGCCGATCGCAGAAAACCTGAGAGTTGCTGCAACAAATTTTAATCTAAAACCTAGTCCAAATCTGCTGTGTGTTCGGCCAATACGTCACTATTATCTTGCAGCCAACGGACAAATCGATCAGATATAGCTGTTCTCAAAACTGACCTGGCAGACCGTAAATGTGTTTAAAGGTTTCTTAGCTAGGGCGTCGGATTGCTACTTCTGTTAGGAGAATTGAGGATTTTCCCAGAACCGATCCTACTATTTCACGCTCTGATTTTTTTACGTTTTAGGTAAATCGAGGACTTTCCCAGAACCCAACCTACTATTTCACGCTCTGAATTTTTTAGTTAAGAAATATAAATAAAATTAACATTTTAATACAGCCAACTAGACTAGATGGTGTTTTGAGACTAATATCCTGAGAATCGAAAAAGCTAAAGATTGCCAGCAAAATATCGATTTCCAGCAATCAACGATCGGCGATCGCTGTCAGGCGATAGAAACACCGGAATTGGCAATTCTCTTGTAACCGATTACCAAAGACAGCTCGCTCTCACATTTAAAATTCAAATAGAGAATTTAACAATGACGAAACCAGGGAAACGTCTGATAGTTTGCTGTGATGGAACTTGGAACAAACTAGATACTCAGTGCCCAACTAATGTGGTTAGGCTGGCCCAGGCCGTCAAACGGACAGCCAGTGACGGGGTTCCGCAGATTGTGTTTTATGACGAGGGAATTGGAGTAGACAGTAACAAGATTGTGGGCGGAGTCACTGGGCTGGGAATCGATAAAAATATACAAGATGCCTATCGTTTTCTTTCTTTCAACTACGATCAGGGTGACGAAATCTATCTATTCGGGTTCAGTCGCGGTGCTTACACAGTCAGGAGTCTAGCGGGGATGATCTATTGCTCCGGTCTCCTATCCCGCCGTAACGTTACCATGGCATCACAAGCTTACGAGCTTTACCGTAAGCGAGAGATTTCACCAAAGCATTCGGAAGCAAAGAGTTTCCGCGAAAAATTCGGCAAAGATAAGGGCGATCGCGTCCCGATTACCTTGCTTGGTTGTTTCGACACCGTTGGAGCCCTTGGTATTCCTCTTGTACCCGCCTTGAAGAAGTTTGAGGGACAGATCAAAACAAGGTACAAATTCCACGACACCACTTTAAATAAGGATATTGAGAATGCGTTGCACGCCGTTGCGATCGACGAAATTCGCGAAGTCTTTGATGTTACCCTGATGAAGAAAAATCCTGATGCCCCGAACCAGAAGCTTCGTCAAGTTTGGTTTCCAGGCGAGCATGGCTGCATCGGCGGTGGTACGCCAGAATACCGCGGGTTATCAGATGCTGTCTTGAAGTGGATGTTGGATCAAATCAGTGACTTTGAATTGAAGCTGGAATTTGAGCCAGAGGCTATTGAGGATATCAAGCCTGATTATAAGGTTCCATTTCAAAACAATCCTGGGTTCTTCAAATTGGCAGGAATCAAGTGGCGCGAGGTGGGGGAGACCCTTGAGGATCTTCATGAAAGTGCGATCGAGCGATTGAAAAAACGCCAAGACTATCGGCCTAAGAATCTGCAAAAGATTCTCTCCAAAGTAATTGAAAATATAGAAAAATGATCAAAGTTGATCAATCTCTCAGAACCGAACCTAAGAAAACGATCTAATCTACAACAATCGAAAGGAAAAGGAATCATGACAAGAGATACATCTAGAGATGGATTCAGCAACAAAGCTTTAGCATATACGTTGACTCATTTCAAACCCATTTGGAATTTAGTTCAAAGTTACGAGCCTCTGAAACGTAAACTAAACAAATTTTTTCTCAATAGCATCATTTACAAACTTCCGACTCGCCCGCTTCCCTATAGCTTAATGGGCTTAGATCCCAAAATTCCAGGGACAGATATTCCCAAGAAAACTGATACCTACATCTCTTGGGATTCACTTACAGACAAGACTTATACTGGGCGACATTTACCTCCCGACCCAGAATTTAACAAAGAAGGAAACTTACCACCACTGGACAAAGTAAAGACCTTATTCCAAAAAAGAGACGGAAAAACCATTTATTCGGAAAAATCGACTCTGCTCTTTCCCTATTGGGTGCAGTGGTTTACAGATAGTTTTCTGCGGATAGATCAGCAAAACCGCTTCAAAAATACCTCCAACCATCAGATTGATATGTGTAATGTTTACGGGTTGACCCGCAAACAAACAAATATGCTCAGAGCTTTCAAATACGGTAAATTTAAAACCCAAAAACTCAAGCGCAAAGATGGCGTAGAAGAAGAATATCCACTCTTTTATTATGCCGATCCTGAGCAGGGTATTATCGATCCTCAATTTGAAGGTCTTCATGCACCCCTTAATGATGAGAAAAGACAACCCCCCCAAAAGAAAAGCAAGCTATTTGCAATGGGAGTTGAACGGGCAAACGTCCAAGTTGGCTATGTCATGCTCAACACTTTATGTATCAGGGAGCATAATCGAATTTGTGATGTTTTGTCCAAAAGCTATCCGGAATGGGACGATGAGAGGCTCTTCCAAACCGCGAGAAATATTCTCATGGTGATTATTCTCAATATCATTATGGAAGAGTACATTTTCCACATTACGCCCTATAATTTTAGGTTCTTTGCCGATCCTGAAGCTTTTACCAAGGAAAGTTGGTATCGAGAAAATTGGATGGCGATTGAGTTTAGTTTTGTCTATCGCTGGCATAGTGCGATTCCGGAAACCTTTATCTATGACGGTAAAGAACAATCCATGTACGATTCCCTCTGGAATAATCAGATGTTAATCGATAAAGGGTTGGGTGCATTGATGGAAGAAAGTTGTTCCCAACCAGGCACTAGAATTGGTTTGTTTAACACACCTGATTTTAAGATCGCAGGAACACCCTATACATTTATTGATGCTACCGAACTAGCATCTGTTAAACTCGGACGGCAGGCGCAGTTAGCCAGTTATAACGATTACCGCGAAATGTGTGGTTATCCCAGGGTGACTGATTTCAATCAAATTACGGGTGACGAATACGCTCAACAGAAATTAAAAGAGTTGTACGGTCATGTTGATAAGATTGAATTATTTGTGGGATTGTACGCTGAAGATGTCCGCAAAAATTCAGCAATTCCGCCTTTAGTAGCACGAATAATTGGCATTGATGCTTTCTCCCAAGCTTTAACTAATCCTTTGTTATCGCCTAAAGTCTTCAATAAGGAAACTTTTTCTGAGGTTGGTTGGGAAATTATCCAAAATACCAAAACAGTCTCTGATTTAGTGAATCGTAATGTTCCTCCAAGCGATCCTAAGTACAAAGTATCCTTCGATCTTTAAGTTGTAGCTGACAACTAAGACTCAAGGTAGTGGGGGGCGCAAACACACCTGCGCCCTCAAAAATGAGGAAGAAAAAGGCGATATTTTCGCAAGCGATCGGCTACGGCAATTCGGAAGCAATTGCACCCGCAGTTATACTGTTTCACAGATGGAACGGTTTGTGTACAGCCTTTTTTAGCGATTAACAGAAGGTTATGTTATGAACAAAAAGTTATTTACCGAATATCCCGAACAGGACGAACGCAAATACTACGATCTTTTGGTTGAGCAGGCCAAGCTTCGGATGGATAATCTTTACGGGGATAAGGAGCGGGCGCTGCGAGATACTCACGCCAAAACTCATGCGTGCGTTAAAGGAACTCTGGAAATTTTTGACTTTGATGAGGAAGCGATTAAACAGGAATTGGGCCAACGCGCTTCGTTAAGTTCTTCCCGACTCAATGCTATTTCCCTTAAGCAAGGTTTGCTAGCAAAACCCAAAGAATATCCTGTTTGGTTGCGATTTGCTAACGGGGCTACCAAAGTATACCCTGATTACCAAAAAGATTCGCGCTCAATCTCACTGAAAGTGATGGGGGTGGAAGGGGAACGACTCGCGCAAAGCCACGAGTCAAAAACCCAGGACATTATTGTTCACAATTCAGAGATATTTGTGAGCCAAACCATCAAAGACTACTACGGCTTTTTTTCTGCTCTTGTTGAATCACCAGAGACATTGAAAAAGTGGCTAATACGACATCCCAGACACTTTTTAGCTGTGTCAACGCTTACGGGTAGCCGGACTCCGAAGAGTTTGCTAACAGCAAAATATTGGAGCGGTTCACCCTCTGCTTTGGGCCTCTATCCCGATTTCGATCCCTCCCAGCCTGGTCTAGTTCCTGTCGAATATCCGGCTGTAATTAAGTATGGGTTTACTCCAGTTTCATCCGAACCACCGCACGAGATAATTCCAGAACAATCTCGACCGGGAATTCCTAAAATTCCTTTTGTCGATCGCGCTAAAGCCTTGGGTTTAGATCCCAATAAACCAGACAATTATTACCGGGATGATCTAATTCAAGCCTTGGCGAAACCTGATGCCCAATACTGTTGGGATTTTGGCATTCAGTTCCAAACCAGCTTAAAAATGCCGATCGACGATGGCATCAATGTCTGGAAGGAAAAAGAATCACCCTTTTTGAAAGTAGGTCGTCTCACCGTCAAGCATCAGATTATTGATTATGAAAAACAATCTGATTTCAACGAAAACCTGAGATATTCTCCCTGGAACGGCTTAGCAGTTCATCGTCCAGTAGGTGCGATCAATCGGATACGCGGTGTTGTTTACCCGGTTGTAGCGAATTATCGCCTTCAAAAGCGAGGTATTGTCCACCAAGAACCAACCGGAGAAGAAACATTTTAAGGAAATAATTTGAGCCTGGGACATCATATCATTTCCGGTTACACCGGAATGATGTTGACTGTTGAGGGTTGACTGTTGACGCCGTGAACCGTCAACAGTGAACTCGAATTTACTATTCCGATGCTAACGGATTTGATATCATTTAATGCCATCAGGCAGGTGTCGTCTGAGCAAATGGCAATTCAAGGAAGTTAACAAGCGAAACCTTCAAAAAATCCCATCCCTTTTTAGGGGTGGGAGTGTTAAAAATGATGAATTCTTAGTCCTCAGTCCTTAGTCCTCATTATTCAGTAGCAATTAATCAATAACTGGGTTCGTACCCAATTATTAATTATTCTGCTAGCAACCAACTGATGACTAATGACCAACGACTGATGACTAATAACTTAAGCTTGCCGTGAGTAGTATTCCACCACTAGCAGTTCGTTAATCTGTAGAGCAATCCACTCGCGTTCGATAACGCCATTAACTTTGCCAATTAGTTTTTGCTTATCAAATTCCAAGTGATTCGGCAAGTGAGCCAAGCCTGGGTCTTTGAGATTAGCTTCTACCATTGTGCGCGAGCGCTCTCTATTTTTCACAGCAACCACATCACCAGGCTTGCACTGATAGCTGGCGATATTGACTTCACGGTCATTGACAGTTATGTGACCGTGATTTACCAATTGTCTAGCGGACGGAATGGTTGGAGCCATTCCCATCCGAAACACAGTATTGTCCAAGCGCATTTCCAAAAATTGCAGTAACACTTGACCTGTGGAGCCCGTGACACGGCGGGCTTTGCGGACGTAACGGAGCAATTGGCGTTCCGTCACACCGTAATTGAAACGGAGTTTTTGCTTTTCTTGCAAGCGAACCGCATACTCAGAGAGCTTTTTGCGGTTTTGACCGTGCTGTCCAGGCGGATAATCTCGTCTGGGGGTTTTGCGGGTTAGACCGGGCAACTCTTTCAGGCGACGGACGATTCTCAATCGGGGGCCTCGATATCGAGACATTTATTTTCCTCTCTAATATCTGTATGCAATATTTATGCAGACTCTATATTATATGTTGGTAACGGTCAAAATTCCAACAAAGATCGATAAAAAAACGATCGACCGGAGGGCGATCCATAATGTGCGGTAAATTCTGAAGGAAAAGCCGATCGCTCGATCACCCCAATCAGCCAAAAAAACTCACTACTCGATCTGCCATGCACAACCGCAATTTCTCCCGCACTTCTTCCCCAAAGCCAGCACCGACAGGCTCAAACCCTACCGCGCGCTGGATATTAGCTCTCGGCACGCAGCTAGCAGCACTCGGTTTGTTGGCAACAGCACTGCCAATCTCACCAGCATCAGCCATCACTATTAGAATCCCTCGCTCTAGGAATCCCTATCGCGTCTGCGCCCTGGAACTAATCGAAGCCGGAGTGGCCGCAGAGGCCGCCGCCGCCGCTTGTGCTGACGCCCTCCGCCCCCGCGACATATCTAAATGCGCCCTCCAAATCAACCGCAAAACCAAGATTTCTGGTGTCGAAGCGCTCTCTAGCTGTCGGCGGGTCAGGCGTCCCAACGAATTGGCTACTTGCGTAGTGAATATTAACGGCAAAAGTCGAACTCAACCTGCTGATCCCCTGGTAGTGCTGGATGGATGCCGCCGCAGTTTATTGCCACAACAGTTTTCTGAATGCGTAGTCGGTTTGAGCGGCAGGCTCGACTTTCCCACTGACCGGTTAATCGCCACTTGTCTTGACCCCAGAGACAGCGTGAGCCAGTTGGACGGGCGTCCTGCACCTACCCCTCCTGTGGAGCTAATTCCACCGCCTGCGCCCCTCAATTAATTACTGTTAACAGTTGACTGTTGACTGTTGACTGATGACTGTTGACTGATGACTGTTGACTGTTGACTGTTGACTGTTGACTAATGACTGTTGACTGATGACTGATGACTGATGACTGTTGACTGTTGACTGATGACTGTTGACTGATGACTGTTGACTGATGACTGATGACTAATGACTGATGACTAATGACTGATGACTAATGACTACTTTTTCCTAATCAAATGTCAGAAATTTTTGCTCAAATTACAGTCGAAGAATTAGCTCGCCAATTAGCAGAAACCAATGCTGAGAAATTGCAGCTTGTAGATGTGCGGGAACCTTACGAAATTGAACTCGCGGCGCTGCCGGGATTTGTAGCTTTTCCGCTGAGCGAGTTTGCCGAATGGTCTGGTGAAATTGGCGCTAGACTCGATCGCGATACAGAAACCCTAGTTCTGTGCCATCACGGAGTGCGATCGGCTCAAATGTGCCAGTGGTTAGCCGCTCAAGGATTTACTAACGTTAAAAATATCGTTGGCGGTATCGATGCTTACTCAATGGTGGTCGATCGAACCGTCCCCCGCTATTAACATCAAATCCAGTTCTTAACTATCATTTTTTTCAGAGTCCGCGCGGGCGGACTTTGTATGTG
This sequence comes from Microcoleus sp. B9-D4, assembly GCF_036705105.1. Classification (NCBI taxonomy): domain Bacteria; kingdom Bacillati; phylum Cyanobacteriota; class Cyanophyceae; order Oscillatoriales; family Microcoleaceae; genus Microcoleus; species Microcoleus sp. B9-D4. Next base: position 95,527 of record NZ_JAUBTS010000012.1, on the reverse strand, counting down.
TAGAAACGAATTATATTTCCCCGGAATTAGCTAATTAACAGCAGCAAATCGAAAATTTAAAAGCGTACTCATAGTGAGCCGATCGCGCCCGTGCCTTTTCGAGTCATAAAGAGCCTCGTCAGCCGCCAGTAGTAGCGTTATCGCATCATTTTCCTCGCTCGGAACAACGCTGGCAATTCCCAAACTAATCGTTACCACAGAATGAGGTAGACCGTCAACACTCTCTGGGTTAAAAATAATATTCAAAGCTTTCACTTTCGCTCTAATTTGTTCGGCAACAACCAGAGCTGCCGATCCATCAGTTTCCGGTAAAATCACAGCAAATTCCTCGCCCCCGTAGCGAGCAGCTACATCAGCAGGGCGCGGGAGCGATCGGCGAATTGTCTGAGCTACCGATCGCAAACACTCATCTCCTGCTTGATGTCCGTAGGTATCATTATATATTTTGAAATAATCGAGATCGCACAAAATTAAAGATATAGGAGACCCCTCGCGAGCCATATGTTTCCATTCCGTTCGCAAGCAACTATCAAAATACCGTCTGTTGCCAATTTGAGTAAGTTCGTCCACATTCACCAAAGCTTGCAGCCTTTGATTTTCTTGCTGCAACTCCTCAAAACGAACCACCGACAACTTGTCCTCACACAACTTTTGCCCTTGAAAATACAGGCGATATAATTCGCAAGACAAACTACAGTTATTTCCCTCTAATTTGACAAGTCCCATGCTGTCTAACTGATAAGCCATCAAAGGTTCGAGGTGAACGCTATTTTTAACATCGACAACCTGTTGGAAGGCGGAGGCGAGTTCTGGCTGCTGTTGAATGGCGATCGACTGATTTTGCAAGTAGTCGCTATAAATTCCGCTGTGAGTATGAGCTGCTGTTAACAATTCTGCCAACTCGGCTAGCCCCAGTTCCTTCCCTGGTTCATCCCGATCGACGGAGAGGCGATTTTGTTGCAAAATTGCCAGGTGATACAGGGCTAAATGCACTAAATAAGGATGCCCGCCTACCATGTTCATTAATTGCTCGATCGGATCGCTATTGCTCCAGTTCAGTCCGTGTCTGCACGCCAAATCTTGAACTTGTTCAGCAGTAAATTCTGATATTTTAATCGGCATTCCTACATTAAAGGGAGATTGATTAAGATTTAAAGCAATATAAATTTCTGTCGAATGAATGACAACGATGCGGAGTTTTTGCCAAGTTTTGCTAGCGCGAGCTTGTTCGTACCAAAAACGGATCATCGAAAGAAAATCTTGAGCAATGTTAGTCCGTTCAAATATGCGATTTATTTCGTTAATCACCAAGACAATGGGACTGTCAATTTGTTCCAGCAAATAGTTTTCAAAGTAAATAGTGCAGCTTACCTTGCTGCCCATATCTTCATCCCAGAATTCATCAATATTTGGTTCGAGTTTGAGTTGCCGAGCGACATTGACACAAAGCCAGCGCAAAAATTTATCTAAACTAGCAAAAACCGCTGCGTCGGCTTGCTGAAAATCTAAAGTTACTGTGCGATATCCCCGATCGACTGCCGCGTGGATTATCCGCAGCATCAGCGAACTTTTGCCCATTTTTTTGGGAGCTTTAATGCGAACAAGGCCTCCGGGTTTGCTAATTTCTGCACAGGCGAGGGCTTCGGCCCCTGAGCGCTCAATATAAAATCGAGAGTCAAGCGGTATGGGGCCGCCGGGAAATTCTAGGTCGGCAACTGTTTGGATCAAGTTTGGTGATTTTTGGAGTCCTGGCATAGTCCTTGCACAAGGCGATACCCTGACTGTATCTTACTGTGCGTCAACCTTTGTCAGGTTAGGAGCTAGACGAGCGGTGTCCAAGATCGATCGACAATCCTACAAAATCTAAGTTTTTAGGGACTTGCCGGAACTGACTTTGCTATAGTAGTGTCACTTTACCCAATATCAAATGCTGCTTCAACACGGCTCTGCAGATCGACAAAAATTCGACGGTAGCCCAGACGCGATCATTCTTGGTCTTTACCGGAAAAATAACTCGTCGGTCGTCGAGGTCGCGCAGGAAGAGCCCCTATCTAAGGAGAAATAATCATTGTCACGCCGCTACCTGTTTACCTCTGAATCGGTCACTGAAGGCCATCCCGATAAAATCTGCGATCAAATTTCAGATACGATTTTAGATGCCTTACTGACTGAAGACCCCAAAAGCCGCGTCGCAGCCGAAGTAGTCGTCAACACCGGCTTAATGCTGCTGACGGGCGAAATTACCACTAAAGCTCAGGTAAATTACATAGAATTAGCCCGGAAAAAAATAGCCGATATTGGCTACATCCACGCTGACAACGGGTTTTCTGCCAATAGTTGTTCAGTGTTGGTAGCTCTTGATTCTCAGTCTCCCGATATTGCTCAAGGGGTGAATACAGCCCACGAAAGCCGGGAACAATCGAGTGAAGAGGAATTAGACGCCATTGGAGCCGGCGACCAAGGCTTGATGTTCGGCTTTGCTTGCAACGAAACGCCGGAATTGATGCCTCTGCCGATTAGTTTAGCGCACCGGATTTGCCGTCAACTGGCAGCAGTCCGCAAAACCGGTCAGTTATCTTACCTGCGTCCCGACGGCAAAAGCCAAGTTACGGTGATTTACGAGGACGGCAAACCTGTTGGCATAGATACGATTTTAATTTCTACCCAGCACACCGAAACGATCGGCGACATCACAGAAACAGCCGCAGTTCAAGCCAAGATCAAAGAAGACCTTTGGACTGCAGTCGTCCAACCCGTGTTTGCCGATATTAGCGTGCAGCCGGATTCAGAAACTCGCTTCCTTGTCAACCCCACCGGCAAATTTGTCGTCGGCGGGCCTCAAGGAGATTCGGGTTTGACGGGCCGCAAAATTATTGTGGATACCTACGGCGGCTATTCCCGCCACGGCGGCGGCGCTTTTTCTGGGAAAGACCCCACCAAGGTAGACCGCAGCGCGGCTTATGCTTGTCGCTACGTTGCTAAAAATATCGTAGCGGCTGGTTTGGCCCAAAAGTGCGAAGTGCAGTTGAGTTATGCGATCGGCGTTGCGCGGCCCGTTAGCATGATGATCGAAACTTTTGGCACTGGGAAAGTTGATGACGATCGCCTTTTGGAAGTTGTGAAGCAGCATTTTGAACTGCGTCCTGCGGGAATCATTCAGGCATTTAACTTGCAGAATTTGCCTGCTGAAAGAGGCGGCCGTTTCTATCAAGATGTGGCGGCTTACGGTCACTTCGGACGCACTGATTTAGATTTGCCTTGGGAGGCAACTGATAAGGCGGAACTTTTGAAAGAAGCTTTGAGCCAGAAGTTGTCTGGAGTAGCTGGATAGTACAATTTTGGGGTGCGCCCAGCGCACCTTATCCATAAATAATATGGGGTGCTACCAATGAATGTAGGGTGCGTACTCCGCACCTTATTCATAAATAATATCGGGTGTTCTTCGGCGCACCTTATCCATAAATAATATCGGGTTCTACAAATTAATAACGTAGCGTGCGTACTCCGCACCTTACAACAAAAAAAGAATAAATAAATGCGATTTTTCACACCTTTCCAATCTGCAATTCGCAGTTTGGTCTCTTCGTTCCAACAGCGGTTGGCGACTGGATTTTTTGCACCAAATCCATCAGGGCTGCCAAGTTCGTTACCGGCTGACAATCCTGGTGGAATTCGCGGCGTTTGGATACCCAGCACTGACTGCAAAGTTCTCACCTCAAAACAGCGAATTGCTGACGCAATGGACTTTCTCGCCGATACGGGATTTAATACAGTTTTTCCTGTAGTTTGGAACGGGGGTTTTACGGCTTATCCTTCTCAAATTATGTGCGAACAATTTGGGGCGGAAATTGACGCGCGGTATCGAGGTCGCGACCCCTTGGCAGAATTAATTGTTGAGGCAAATAGAGCCGGACTCAAAGTTATTCCTTGGTTTGAATACGGATTTGTGAGTTCTTACAATCGCAAGGGCGGTCATTTGCTGGCGAAAAAACCTGAGTGGATCGCCCGTGATGCCAGCGGCAATTTACTTAAGAAAAATAACTTTGAGTGGATGAATTCTCTTGACCCGGAAGTGCAAGACTTTGTGCTGGGGTTGATGCTGGAAGTTGCTAAGAATTATCCGGTAGACGGGCTTCAAGGAGACGATCGCATTGCGTTTCCGGTAGAAGGCGGTTACGACGAAAAAACCGTTAAACGCTATCGAGAAGAGTGCGGTAAAGCAGCACCATCGGATTGTAAAGAGCCACATTGGCTGCAGTGGCGTGCTAATATTATTACTGAGTTTGTGGCTCGTTTATACCGAGAAGTGAAAGCGATTAATCCTAATTTATTGCTATCGATGTCGCCGAGTCCTTATGACTGGGGACTGGCGGAATATTTGCAAGATTCTAAAGCCTGGGTTGACAAAAATTTGGTGGATATGCTTCACCCGCAGTTTTATCGCCGCGATTTTAATGCTTACAAACAATTGGTTGATAAAATGATTTCGGGACAGCTTAGCGGGCAGCAAGTAAAGTGTGTGTCGCCCGGTATTTTGTTGACGAATCGAGGCAGCAAATATAGCATAACTCCCGAACAGTTGTTGCAAGTAATTGCTTACAACCGCTCTTGCGGCATTCAAGGAGAAGTGATGTTTTTTTACGAAGGTTTGCGAGATAACGATAACGCTTTGGCTAAGGTTTTGAAAAAAGGGCCCTATGCTCGTTGAGAGATTGTCCCGCAATCAAGCTGTTTCCGGTTGGCTGGGTTCAACCGATTTTAGATTTTAGATTGAAGTATTGAAGTATTGAGCCCACGGATGAATCCGGGGGCTTGTATCCTGGATGCTTGATTGTCAACCGCGCCGATCGCTATTTCAAACCAAGTTGGTATAAAATAAGATGTGGCACGATTTTCAATAAGCTTTGATTAACAGGCAAGATGCCTGTTCCACAAAGAGTGAATTTTATTGTGGAACAGGCATCTTGCCTGTTGCGGACAATGGTGCAAGATGTGAGTATAAAATGATATAGCAGAGCTAGGTCAGTTAAAAACCCAGCGAGGCCAAGCAGCAAGCGCTATTAATTGTCAAGCCGATCGCCCAAACAAACCCCATAATTAATAATTGGGGAGTTGCAAAAATAGTGGAATAAGACATATTTTAGAAGTGGTGCAAGCTTTTTTTTTTGAAGTAGCGTTTTGTAGACGCCATATTTTTTAAAGACAGTTTAAAAGAGCAATCTCAACCGCTCGCCAAAATATTAGGATAAATCAGTGACCTCAGCAGCAAGCCTCATCGAACAGCTACCCCAGCTCAGCGATGCTCAATTTCATCAAAAATATTTGAAACAAAAACAAGGGATGCACACCTTGGCGACTATATTGCCACAAGTAGAACAGCAAAGTCTGGCTTTGCGGGCAGTAAAATTAGCTCTAAAAGTAAATTTAAAACTCGGCTCGAAGCTAGCAGGAACGGTAAAGCCAGAATTTCAAATAGCCACAATAAAATTAATCGACAAAATCCCAACTTCGCCGCTGCTCAAAATTCAACTGCTGGCCCTAACAAGTTCCGATATGGCAATTCCGATGTTGGTGGCCGCATTGAACCACAAAGAAAGTGCAGTGCGCCTTGATGGGATTCGAGCGATCGGGAAAATCGGCTCCGAAGCAGCAGTAATTGAATTAGCCCGATCGCTCGCATCCAAAGATTCCCAAATCCAAGCTTGGGCCGCTTGGGCTTTAGGAGAAATTGACTCGAAACCAGCCGCCGTAGCACTGCTCAAAGCCGTCAAACACCCAGATTCCAAGGTGCGCGCCTGGGCTGTTTGGGCCTTGGGCAAAATTAACCCGAAAATAGCCGTCCCCGCGCTGCTGAAAGCCCTCAAACACCCAGACTCCGAAGTGCGCTGGCGGGCAGCAGTCAACTGCGGGAAAATCGGAGTCTCTGAGGTAGTTCCCGGCCTGCTGAATGCCCTCAGAGACGAAAATCACATCGTCCGCGCTAGGGCGGCGGCGGCTTTGGGGAAAATCGGCGATTCTGAGGCAGTACCCGGCTTAGTAGAATTGCTTCACGATGATCCCGACTCCTATGCAGTTTCTTTGAGGGCCGCCGAGGCCTTGGGACAAATCGGCACGGAAACGGCTGTGGCGGGGTTGGTGCAAGCCCTCAACCATGACGATTCAGACGTGCGCGGCAGTGCAGTTTCTGCGTTGGGGGAAATCATCAGCGAGGTGGCTATGGTGGCCGTAATCGGGTCTCTCTCGGATCGAGATATTTTCGTGCGCGGCAGGGCGGCGGTTGCCCTTGGGAACATCAATACAGAGGGAGATGCGAAATTGCCAAAAATGGTGGTCGCGGGACTGGCGAGCGCAATTGGCGACAGCGAATCTTATGTGCGGTGGAGAGTTGCTGCTGCTTTAGGGGAAATTGGGACTGAGGAAGCTGTGGCAGGTTTGGTGCGGCTGCTGGGGGACGAAAATTCTGGAGTGCGCCAAAAGGCTGTTAAATCCCTCGGTCACATTGGCTCCACGGCTGCTATTGTTGCTCTGGAAACAGCTTTAAATCCCGAATTTGCTGACGTTCGTGCGCTGGCTGCCCAATACTTGGCGGATGTCAGCACTGAGGCAGAAACAGTTGATTTTGCTCCCTCAGTTTCCCCAGATTTATCGGGTGAAAAACTGCCGAAAATCCTGATTGCTTCGCAAGCAGAAGCCAGCGAATACATTGTTGAGCGCGCTGCGGGGCGCGAGATTAAATACCTGATCTCGATCGGCAGTCCGGGTGTGCCCGAACCCAAAACTTTTCATCAAATCCCGAACCGAATGTGCCTGGAGTTTAACGACCTCGACACCCCCGTTGACGACCCCGATCAAATCTTGCCTACCCTTGAGGATATACTGAAAATAATTGATTTCGCCCTTAAAATATCGTCCCAGGGAGGCAGTTTGCTCATCTGCGGCCAAAGTGGGATCAGCCGTTCAACGGCCACAGCTTTGACTGTGTGTGCTGTGCTGTTGGGTCGTGGCAAAGAACGGGAAGCTTGGGCGTTGGTGCTCGCCGCCAGACCCCAAGCCAAGCCGAATCGCTGGATGGTACACTTGGCAGATGAAGCTTTGGGTAGAGACGGTAAGCTAGCACTGGCGATCGAATTGACTACCGCAACTCCAGAACTCGCCATTGCCAAAAATTGACAATCAAGCATCCAGGATACCCGCCACGTGATTCATCCGTCCAGAAATAAAAAACCTGTATCCGAGAAACAAGCCCCCGAATTTATCCGTCGGGTCAATGCTTCAATTCTTTAATCTAAAATCTAAAATCTAAAATCTAAAATCGATTGACTCGCAGAAACCGGGTTTCTTTTCGCAAGCCGCTACAGTTATACTCAATTAACGAGACTTCGCCTCAGACTTGTCTTTGCGGGGCAACGATGCCAAAAGTCGATCGCCAGGGTGCAAAAGTTCGATCGGCTGCCGCATTTGTGACATTCTGTGCTATGAAGTTGTCGGATGCTCAACAAAAACCGTCAAGCAATCGTCGCATTGCTGGCAGCCAAAGTCCAAAGCGAAGGAATCGGGTGCATTGTCAACAGACAATATCAGCTTTGGGCTACTCACAGGCAAAACAGGTCAGAGAGAATTTTCTGACTGTAACATTCCACGCGGGGATAATTCACTGCGGGGATAAAGTTTTATTTTTTTTGCCTGCTGCAGACTTTTACGAGTGGAAAAAGTAATTTGGCAACATTCATCAACAGCCTAATTATCTCTTAGACATCAACCGAATTTAAGTTTCTCCTCTGACTCGACCAGAGTTTCAGATGCTTTTTCGCAGATGTTTACGGTCAAATAGACAAGCTTTTCCGTTTGGAGAACTTAAGAGCGTGATAGATTTTAACAGAATACAGGGGTTGCATATGTCAAAAATTAACTTGCTAAAAAAAACAGGACACGAAGCAAGTTTTTCGGTTACCGTTTGGGAAGACCAGGGGGAATTGAATCCCGAATTAGAACCATTTAACCCGCCGAAAAAAAACGTGAAAACGCGAAAGGTTAACCCAAAAAATACCAATTTAGGTAAACAGATGCCAGTTTTTATTGCCGGAGAAGTGGCTTCTGTAGAAACCGTAAATAAAAAAAAAGCCAAGGATAATTTGGTAGAAAATTTATCCTTAAAAATCCGCGAAAGTTTGCCATCTAAAATAGGCGGTTTGCCTATCCATCAAAAAATTGGCTACGGGTATTTGCTGGCAATAGGAATCGGCTTTTTTGGCTCGCTGAGTGGACTGGTAATTGCCGATTACTACCAAGGACAAGGATTAAAGCAATTCAATGATGCTCACCTACAAGCGCAATTGCTCGGCAATTTTAAAGAGGCAACCCTGACGGCCCAATTGCAGGGTTCACAGCTAGATTCTTTTGTAGATAATGCGGTCAAGCTAAAACAGCAAGAAGAGCAGTTGGTTAAGAGTATTTCTCAGGCCAAAAATCTGCAGTTGCGTATAGAAAATTTTGCCGACAGCCAACCCGCTTGGCTGGCAGCAAAACCGGAAGTTCTCAAGCTTTTAGTGCAAGATTGCACTAAAAATTTAGAATCCTACGCCGATACTCTCAAGTCAACTTTGCAGGAAATCCAGCAATCGCAACTATCGCCTCGGGAGATAGAGTCGGCTAGAAAATTGCTCGCAATCGAAAGCGGAGAAGGTGTAAAACAGCTCAACAGCAGCCTTGAGGAATTGAGCAAAATCCTCGATATTGCCCAGCAGCAAGAGGGCCAAGGCGGTGAAGTGATGGAAGACGCCCAAGGCATGGAAAAAGCCATAATTATTTTTAGTATGCTGCTGTCGGTAGTGGTAGCTGGAATGGTGGCTTACCGGACGAGTCGGGCGATCGCTCAACCTATGATCAGCGTTACTCAGGTGGCCCAACAAGTAGCCGCTGAGTCTAATTTTGACTTGCGAGCACCCGTCACCGGACAAGGCGAAATCGGCTCTCTGGCGGCCTCTCTCAATCACTTAATCGAGCGGGTTTCGGGACATACAAAAGAATTAGAACAAGCTAAGGAAGTCGCAGTCGCCGCTAACACTGCTAAAAGCCAGTTTTTAGCAAATATGAGCCACGAATTGCGGACGCCTTTAAATGCGATTATTGGCTACAGTCAACTACTTTCAGAAGATGCCCAAGATGCTGGATTTGATGAGTTTGTACCCGACTTGCAGAAGATTGAAAAAGCAGGCGCGCATCTGCTATCTTTGATTAACGATATCCTTGATTTGTCAAAAATTGAAGCGGGGGGTATGAAACTCGAAATCCAGGAGTTTGACATCGAATCCCTGATTGACAATGTTGCGAGTGCCGCGAAACCGTTGGTAGAGAAAAATGGCAATGTTTTGGAGATTGAGTGCGATCGAACTGTGGGCATAATGCACGCAGATTTCAAAAAAGTGCGCCAGGTTTTGATACATCTGCTTAGTAATGCTGCGAAGTTCACCAAAAACGGTAGGGTGAAAGTGACTGTGAAGCGCATTGCAGGAAGTGGAAAATTGAATGCAGCAGGGCGATCGGTGATTGACGATTCAATGGCTGCCGATGAAATTCCTTCTGGGGCGATCGCTTGTCCTCTGCCGAATGTTCAAGAGTCGGATTGGATTTGTTTATCTGTTAAGGATACCGGAATTGGAATGTCGGAAGAACAACAACACAAATTGTTTGAAGCTTTTGTCCAAGCTGACTCTTCAGCGGCGCGACCTTACGACGGCGCCGGATTGGGGCTGACACTTAGCCGCTACTACTGTCAGATGATGGGCGGGGAAATTTTGGTAGAAAGTGAAGAGGGGAAAGGGTCTATTTTCACTGTGCGGATACCGGCGGGAAACGGGTGATGTGATTTTGGGGCGAGAGATGTAGGGGGTAGGCAGAGGGGCGAAAATTTATGTTTCAAACCTCTGGCTGTATGTCCCAATGCTTTAGTCTTGTCAGTGGGGGCGATCGCACTCTATTAATTCTAATTGGTTATTTTGCCACTTCAAACAGCACAAACCGCTGGCTGCTGAGCTCCAACCTCAGTCTATGCCGATAAATTTCATATAGTGGACGCACGGGTGGTCAGAAACCGGGTTTTTTTGCCAAATACTTCGTTACAGCCCGCAAAAACCGCAAAAAACCCGGTTTCTTCGGCTTTAATGCGTCCACTCAACTCTTCTCCTGCTTGTCATCCGATGGCAGGGGCTGTTGTTTCATTTCCTTTTGGCGTTCTCTGGCTGCTTGCTCCAAAATGAATGCTGACAAGCTGCTGACTGAACGGCGTTCTTGACTTGCCCACTCTTCAAGGATGTCATAGATTCCATCGGCTAAATAGGTCGCTAAGCGTTTGGTCATCAGAGATTCATTATTTTTTAGTATAAGCCGATCGTAATTGTGCTGTATCTAGACCATCCTGTCGAGTTTGGCTCATTTAAAGCATTTATGTGTGCTATATCTATGCTATACTTTCAAAAAGTCAAAAGCCAGCGCTGAACTTTCGTCGGGCCCGCGCTGGCTGATGGTTCCCCAAATACAAGGAGACAATCCACATAAAAGGAGACAACTACTATGGTAAAGCCTGTGAGCGACGGCAGCGAATATAACCGCGGCTATCAACAAGCTTTGAATGATTTTGGCATCACGCAACTGCTGTCGGGTATCCGCAGCTACTCTGATGAGGATTTTGAGGCCGATCGCGCGCGCATGAATCAGCAATAAAAAAACTTCAGTCGTCAGTTTGTTTGACAGAGCGCCCCAACTGCACTCAACTCTTCTCCTGCTTGTCATCCGATGGCTGGGGCTGTTGTTTCATTTCCTTTTGGTGTTCTCTGGCTGCTTGCTCCAAAATGAATGCTGACAAGCTGCTGACTGAACGGCGTTCTTGACTTGCCCACTCTTCAAGGATGTCGTGAATTCCATCAGCCAAATAAGTGGTTAAGCGTTTGGTCATCAGAGGCTCAGTATTTTCTTGTTTACGGTGATTGTCATTGTGCTGTATCTGAGCTATCTTGTCGAATTCACGTCATTTACGACACACTTATGTAACGTTTAAGTGGTATAATCTAAAAAAGTCAAAAGCCAGCGCTGAACTTTCGCAGGGCCCGCGCTGGCTGATGGTTCCCCAAATACAAGGAGACAATCCACATAAAAGGAGACAATTACTATGGTAAAGCCTGTGAGCGACGGCAGCGAATATAACCGCGGCTATCAACAAGCTTTAGATGATTTTGGCATCAAGCAACTGCTGTCGGGTATCCGCAGCTACTCTGATGAGGATTTTGAGGCCGATCGCGCGCGCATGACTGGGCCAGAGATCGAAAGCTTTGCGGTGTTTCTGATTCTGCGCGTCGGGGCGAATCTCAAAGGAAGTACGATCGCCCGCTACCTCAACACTCTCAGAAAAGCAAATTCTCCGACGATCGCCGATCGCCCCGCGATCGAACTCAACTCAAATCCGCGAGGGAAAACAGGCGATCGCACTTCTTGGGCGATCGTCCGCATTTTGCCGAATGCTGAGCACTATACGATCGCGCGTTTTGTCAACCGCCAAGATGCGGACGATCGGCGGAGGGCTTTGTGCCGGTTTATTCCAGGGGGTGTGTTTGAAGTTGTTATGTGCGATCGTACCTAATCAATAAACCTCTCCAATAATCATTGTGGAACAGGCCGGAAAGCCTGTTCAAGACTGGCAATTCTTGCGATGTTTAATAAACACAAATGACGATGACAATTGTAGCGAATCCGCATTAAGTCCGTCGGGGTTTTAACCCCAGCCTCATAGCAAAAGTCCTCGCTATGAGGACTATAAATGACAAATGACTCTTTCAGTCGTCTTCAGACGACTTCAGCTATGAGACAGGGGTTTCAACCCCTGGCGGGCATCGAGAGAATGAAACAGCCCTGATGATGTAGGGGGATATACAGTTCGATACAAACGAGACTTACAGATAACTTGACACCCATAAATACTGTTGTTTCCCGATCGCACATTTCCACTAAACTCTCCCCCACAAAGCCAAGCCGCCGCCCCTTCCCCTAGCCGCAATTATCCCATCTTCTACCAGAAAATATGCAAAAAAAGCCTGCTTCCCCACACTCAAACTAAAAAATTCCGCCTCCCGCGCTTCTCCACCGCGAATAAATCCTTGATACACAGTTTTACCCAACAATTTCACCGTAATTCTGGTAAAATCAAAAGCTAAAATATTTTTATTAACCAAAAACTTAGTCGGCCCGGAAAGAGTTAGTTTGATCGCCCCAACTTGCACCGAATTCTCCACCCTGCCGATTTCGCTATCCGCTTCCCCTTCAGCAACAGGTTCTGCCGAATAAGCAATTTGAATTTTCGCAATCCACTGAGGGATGTAACGTCCCGCACCCAACACAATCCCCGCTTTTTGTCGAGTCTTTTTTGTGCCAGTGATAAAGCAGAGTTGCCAGTTGCCGATTAATTGCTCGAAAAAATAGCGAATTTTATTTTTTTTCGCGTTTTTCTCAGATTCTAGGAGGGCGGCGACTACAGCGTCGGGAGATGGTTTAGAATTAGATTGGGCAGCTTGTTCGAGAATAGATATATTTTCCATTTAATAATATACAGATTTGTATTTTAAGGGTAGTAGCTGAGTCTAGATCCCCCTAAATCCCCCTTAAGAAGGGGAGTAGGGGTTGACTTTGAATCCTTCTGAACCCGCCATTTTTAACAAGGACTTTGACTGCTTCTTGTCCCCCCCTTATTAAGGGGGGCTAGGGGGGATCGAGCCTACAGTCAACTGCTTGCTTCTTGTCCCCCCCTTGTGTTTTGGGGGGCTAGGGGCGATCGAGCCTACAGTTAAATGCCTAAGTCCTAAAGCTGCAAGACATTGATAATATTAGCTGAAGTAGCGGAGAAAAACATGGTTGCGATCGCGCCCACAGACACAGAAATCATCATCATCGGCAGCGGGATTGGCGGCTTGACTTGCGCTGCAATGCTTGCCCGCTATGGCTTTGAGGTTGTGGTTTGCGAAAGCCATTCGATCGCGGGCGGGGCCGCACACGGTTTTGAACGCGGCGGATTTAGCTTCGACTCCGGGCCCTCCCTGTACTCAGGATTATCCTACAGCCCGTCTGCCAATCCGCTGCGGCAAGTTTTGGATGCGATCGGCGAAAAACTCCCCTGCATCACTTACGATACTTGGGGTTGCTGTTTGCCAGAAGGCGATTTCGACACATCCGTTGGTGCGAGTCAATTTGGCGAAGTGCTCGCACAACTGCGCGGCGCGGCAGCAGTCGCCGAATGGCAGCAACTCCAGCGCATCATGGAACCCTACGCCAAAGCTTCCATAGCCTTGCCCTCCTTGGCTTTGCGCTTCGATTTAGGCGCTGTTTTTACCCTCGGCAAATTTGCGCCGGCTTTCCTGCAAAGTGCTGGCGACGCGATCGCACTTGCAGGCCCTTTCAGCAAAATAATGGACAAAAATGTCACAGATCCGTTTGTCCGAAATTGGCTGAATTTGTTGTGTTTCCTGCTGTCTGGACTTCCCGCCGACGGAACGATCGCAGCCGAAGTCGCATTCATGTTCGCCGACTGGTATCGCCCCAATGCAGTTTTAGACTATCCGATCGGCGGTAGTGCAGCTTTAGTAAATGCCCTGGTACGCGGTTTAGAGCGCCACGGAGGGCAGTTGCTGCTAAATTCCCACGTTGCAGAAGTTTTGGTGGAAAACAACCGGGCTGCGGGCGTGCGGCTGCGATCGGGCAAAATAATTCGATCGCACAAAGCCGTCGTCTCCAACGCTTCCGTTTGGGATACCCTGAAACTGTTGCCTGAAACCTCTGTCCCGCAAAGGTTTCGGCAACAGAGGCAGGCGACGCCAGAGTGCGACAGCTTCATGCACCTGCATCTGGGAATTGATGCTGCCGGAGTGCGATCGGACTTGGCTTGTCACTACATCTTCGTCAAAGACTGGGAAATGGGCGTTTCTGCCCCTCAGAACGTCGTTCTCGTCTCGATTCCCTCCCTCCTCGACCCCGACCTCGCGCCTCCGGGAAAGCACGTCATTCACGCATATACCCCCGGAAACGAGCCTTACGATTTGTGGCAAAAGCTCGATCGCAGCAGCCAAGAGTACAAGCTGCAAAAACAAGCGCGCGCCGAGGTAATGTGGGAAGCCTTAGAGAGAATTATCCCCAATATTCGATCGCGCTGCGAAGTCACCTTAGTTGGCACACCCCTCACCCACGAACGGTTTTTGCGCCGCCATCGCGGTTCCTACGGGCCCGGAATTCGGGCGGGTAGCGGCTTGTTTCCCGGCCCGACAACGCCTTTAGCGGGGCTGTTTTGCTGCGGAGATTCGACATTTCCGGGAATTGGTTTGCCCGCTGTTGCTGCTAGCGGTGCGATCGCAGCCAATACGATCGCACCTTTGGACAAACATTTGCAATTGATTCGGGAAGTTATTAGTTAGTTGTTATTAGATATCTCCCATAATTATTGTGGAACAGGCATCCTGCCTGTTCAAAACCTGCTTTTTAGGAGATGTCTATTAGTTATTTGTTATTTGTTATTTTTTAACGGGATTATTGAAGCGGTTTCATAGCGAAGGATGCGAAGTCAAGAGTAAAGAATAATTTGATATAGTTAGTAAAATGTGACCAATATCTGTCAGCATATAAATAGATAGTTCGATCGCAAAGAGGCCACCGTGCAACCCGTAGACTTTACAACTTTAACCGCAGCTTGCAGCGAACTGCGAGCCCAATGGCTGCCAGCGCGCTTAGAACAAGTCTACCAGCGCGATCGATTTACCGTGTCCCTAGCCCTCCGCACCATGAAAGGGCGCGGCTGGATTGACCTTTCCTGGCATCCAGTGGCTGCCCGCATCTGCGTCGGCGACCCCCCGCCCCGCATTCCCGACACCTTCACCTTCAGCGAACAACTGCGGCACCAACTCAGCGGTTTAGCCTTAGTTTCCATCGCCCCTGTTTCATCCTGGGAAAGAGTCATCGACTTGCAATTCGCCAAACGCCCCGGAGAACCAGCCCTCTGGCACCTGTACGCCGAAATCATGGGCAAGTACAGCAACGTCATCCTCACTGCCCAAGACAACCTCGTTGTCACCTGCGCCCACCAAGTCAGCGCCAAACAGTCCACCGTCCGTCCCATCCAAACCGGGCAACCCTACGAAATGCCCCCGTCTTTGACCGATGCAGTGCCGAGTCTGAGCGAATCTCAAAACCGCTGGGAATCGCGAATTAGCCTGGTTCCTGGGCAATTAAAGAGCAATCTGTTGAAGAATTACCGAGGGATGAGTAAAGCCTTAGTTTTGTCAATGATTCGATCGGCTTCTTTAGACCCGGAACAATCCACCGACAGCCTCAATCCCGACCAATGGCAGCAACTATTCCAGCGCTGGCTATACTGGCTGCAATGCCTAGAAAACTCCAAATTTCACCCGAGTTTTACCCCCGAAGGCTACACCGTCATCGATTGGCAGACACCAGAAAATCACAATGTAGGGGCGGTGCCCCCGTGCCCGCCCTCTGATTCTTCCATCTCTTCGGTTCAAGAAATACTTAACAGCTACTACACAGGCGAAATCAATCAAGAAGTATTCGCCCAACTGCGGCATCAGCTTACCCAAAAACTCAACAACGTCCTCGCAAAACTGCGCCTCAAAGCCAACACATTTAAAGAACGTTTACAGCAATCCGCAGACGCCGACACCCACAAATCCCAAGCCGACTTACTGATGGCCAATTTGCAGCATTGGGAACCGGGAATGAAATCGATTTCTCTCCCCGACTTTGAAACCGAAAAACCAGTTATCATTTCCCTAAACCCGGAAAAAAACGCCGTTCAAAATGCTCAAGCCCTCTACAAAAAACACCAAAAACTTAAAAGAGCTCGCATTGCAGTAGAACCTTTGTTAGCCGCCGTACAGGAAGAAATCGACTATTTAGAACAAGTTGAAGTCGCACTTTCGGTATTGGAAACCTACCGCAACACCCAAGATTTGCAAACCCTCGCCGAAATCCGCGAAGAACTGATCCAGCAAAAATATCTAGACGTACCAGATTACCGCAGTACCGACAAAAATGCTGCGATCGAATTTCATCGCTACCAAACTCCCAGCGGCTTTGAATTATTAATCGGGCGCAACAATCGCCAAAACGACCAACTCACTTTTCGCACCGCCAACGACTACGACTTGTGGTTCCACACCCTAGAGATTCCCGGAAGCCACGCTTTGCTGCGTCTCAAACCGGGTACTGTGGCGGAAGAAACCGATTTGCAATTTGCCGCCGACATGACTGCTTACTACAGTCGCGCCCGCCACAGCGAACAAGTCCCCGTGGTTTATACAGAACCGAAATATGTATACAAGCCGAAAGGTGCTAAACCTGGTATGGTTGTATACAAGCAGGAGCGAATTGTCTGGGGTAGACCGCAGCAAGCCCCGGCTTGATTTATACAAAGTGTGTAAAAAGGTTGATCGGCAATCGAAACCTCGTTTTTACCCAAAATAACCTGTTTGGAACCGATAAACCTACGCAGACACCGGATTTTTGAACTCCGGTTTGATTATACAAAGTGACCAGAAGTGCGATCGTCCCCTCCACATTAAAATTCCTCTGTAATGTAAACTTTTATTACATAAAATTAAATTTTGTTGTTATAATACCCCTTAAGAGAGATGATATTTCTTTTAGAACCCTTTGCAAAGAAACGTGCAACTTGGGTTTCCTCACTGTGAGAAAAACACTGTGGGAACACAACGGATTTAACTATTTGTGCAGACCAGCTTTAGCTAAAGCTGGTCGTTTCTGTTTAGACATTAAACCCAAGCCCCCACCGATTTTAGATTGGCGATTTTAGATTTTAGATTAAAACTGCCAATCTAAAATCTAAAATCTAAAATCCCCAAGTGCGGCTCCTAGAAAGTAAACGTCGTTCTAACAACCCCAATCACCAAATCAGAATTATCCTTATTGTGGTCAGGAGCAGTCAGCCAAATCAGACCAGGAGTGATAGAAATATTATCGCTCAACTTAAACTGATAAAAACCTTCAACGTGCAGCGAAGTATCCTTATCTTCCGGCAAAGTCCGATTAGTAGAACTCGTCACCCGCGGCTCCATACCTACAACAATCCCCGCCACATTTCCTTCTTTCAACAAATCAGGAAAAGCCAAAGTAACTGCCCAGTTCCAAATTTTTTGGTCTCCCCGCTGCACAGAACCCGTAGGAGTAGCCAAGTTGGATAAAATGCGCTGATTAGTGTAACCCGCCCAACCGCCAATTGCAAATCCCCGGTTCAACTGCCACGAAGCTTGCGCGCCGTAGGAATTGCTAGAAACTGGCAGATTGCTATCGCTGTCGAGCCCGAAGGAACCGAGACGCACCGGGAAATTAGAAGCATTGCTGCCAGTACCGGTAACAAAGTTGTAGGAATTAACGTAAGTTAAACCTAAAGCCATGTTCTCGTTGGGTTTGAAAGTCAACTGAGCCAAACCGCCGTAAGAACCGTTGAACAAACCGTTACCCCGCGTCGGACTCGCGGCGTTGCCGGCCAAATATCCCAAACTCAGCTCCAGTTTCTCCCCAAACTGATGTCGTAGAGCGATACCAGAACCACCAATCAAATAGTAAATCGGGTTGCGAGTACCGAAGTTAGAAAGAGCGCCGTAGCTGCCGTCTCCGTCAAAGTAAGGGTTGACAGTGTTAGCAAAATCATCAGCAGCGCCGGCATTAGCTTCGAGAATTACAGTCGTGCTTTTGCCGAGAGGGAATTGGTAAAGCAGCGCATCTAAACCTACAGTATTGCTAGCCTCGGCAAAAGGCCCGGCATTAAACCGCAATTCCCCTTCAGCGGTTTTCGTATTATTAGTAGAAAACGAACCCAAATTTAAAACTTGCAATCGAGTTCTCAGCAAATCTTCTCCAGAGAAACTCGTGTCGAAATTGATACGAACCCTGCTGCCAAAAGCCGTCGCTTTATCGGCATCGTTACCTTCAGCATCCTCTCCCCTAGCGATACCTGTCAAACCAAATATGACTTCGCCGTTGAGTTTAGTCGTAGTTGAAAACTGATTTGCTTCTAATTCAGAGGCGCGCGCTTCCAAAGCATCGACGCGGCCGCGCAAAGTTGCCAATTCCGCCGCAAATTCTTCTTGCAACCTTTGCACAGAAGCCAAATCTTCTCGCGTCGCCAGACTTCTGGAACCGCCTTGAATCAGCTCGCTAACTTTATCCAAACACGCATTTAAACCTGCTGCAAACTCGTAGCGAGTCATCGCCCGGTTGCCGCGAAAAGTGCCGTCAGGATAGCCAGCTATACACCCGTAGCGCTCTACTAGAGACTGCAAAGCTTGGAACGCCCAATCTGTGGGCCGAACGTCGGAAAGTTGAGAAACTGAGGTTACTTGGCCGGCCGCATCTTGGCTGCTACTGTCTTCTGCGCTGTATTGGTTGATTTGTTCTAAAACATCTGACTGTGCTGGAGGTTGGGCACTTGGATCAGTCGATTGGGAAATCTGCTCTTGGGCGCTTAAATTAGCCGATGTAGTGGCGGGTTGCGTTTCGCTTAAGTTTGCGGGCGCGACTGCGGGGATTTGCTCCGCGACAGGTTGTTCGGCACTTAAATTTGCGGGCGTGACTGCGGGTTTGGTTTCGCCTAAATCTGCTGCAACTGCGTTTTCCGGTGCTTTTACCTGTTCGGCAACTGGGGCACTCAAATCGTTAGTGTTAGCGAAGCGATCCGAAGGAAAGCCCTCGTAGAGGTTCGCACTTTCTTTCTCAATAGTTTCAACAGTTGATTTGCTAGCTAGTGACGCTGGTTCGGCTGTCTCAGGCTTTGCCGTCTCAGACTTGGCTGCCTCGGTTACAGCACCTGCTAATTGCAATTGATCAGCTTGAGCTGTGGTGGCAATTTCTACAGGTTTCTCTGCTGCTAGCGCCGTCGAAGATACGACTAAACTTGCTGCCAATACAGCGGGACTAACTAAAAGTCCCTTCCACAAAATTCTGGACATTTTTTCCTCACACCACATTACGGCCGATCGCCCGTTCCGAAGATTTAGCCGATCGCAAATCACCTTTAGTATTGAGCCTAATAGTATTTATTGTCAACAATCTGGGAAATCACTGCCGGAGAGTGCAGTTTTGCTGTGGCTGATTTGACAAAAACCCCGTTTATTCCCAAAATCCTTGGTTTGACTCACCGAAGAGCACCATTCTCGCTTAACAGGCTTTTCGGCCTGTTCCACAAGAAAATTCACTCTTTGTGGAACAGGCCGAAAAGCCTGTTCCTAAACAAATAATTGAGAATGGTGCAACATCTCAGTTTGAAGATACCTACCTAGAAACCTGGTTGATGCCCCGATATTGCGTAAGTGATCCCTCAGTAAGATTAATATTGACAGAACTGGCGCTAACACATCGTTCGATCGGCTACAAATACAAGTGAAACAACTCAAATACGCCCTAGTTCACGAATGGTTGACGCCCTTAGCTACTGGCGGTTCAGAACTCGTAGTACAGGAAATTCTCAAACACGTAGACGAGGCAGATATCTATGCCCTCATCGACTTTGAATCAACCAATCCCGAAAGCTATCTTTTCGGGCGACAGATTGGCACAACTTTTTTGCAGCACTTTCCCAAGGCCCGCAGCGGCGTGCAAAAATATTTGCCATTTCTGCCGATCGCGATCGAACAACTAGATCTGCGAGAATACGACATCATCCTCTCATCATCCCATGCCGTCGCCAAAGGCATCCTCAGCAGTCCCCAGCAAATGCACGTCTGCTACTGCCACACGCCCATGCGCTACGCTTGGGACTTAACTTTTGACTATTTGCGTAGCAGCAAAGCCGGACGGGGCATCCAGGGTCTGCTGACGCGATATTTGTTGCATCGACTGCGGCAGTGGGACGTAATTTCCGCCAATCGCGTTGATTATTTCATCGCTAACTCTCAACACACGGCGCGCAGAATTTGGCGGTGTTATCGGCGGCGGGCCCAGGTGATTTATCCGCCGGTAAATATCGAGCGATTTTCCTTGATGCGGCAAAAACAAGACTTTTACGTCACAGTTTGTCGGTTGGTAAGTTACAAAAACGTAAGTGCGATCGTCCAAGCATTCAATCAACTCGGGCATACTCTCATTGTTATCGGCACCGGGCCAGAATTAGAAATGATTCGGCTTCTCGCCAAACCCAACGTGCAAGTGCTCGGCTGGCAGCCCGCCTCCATAGTTGAAAAGTACATGGCAGAGGCGAAAGCCTTTGTCTATGCAGCTTGCGAAGATTTTGGCATAGCTTTGGTAGAGGCTCAAGCTTGCGGAACACCGGTAATTTCCTATGCAGCAGGGGGCGCTTTGGAGACAGTGCTCGACATTCGCCAACACCCAGAGACAGGGACTGGTTTATTTTTTTCCTCCCAAACCACAGCAGCATTAGTCGAAGCTGTCGAGGAATTTGAGCAGTTGCAAGGCAAATTTGAGCCAGAAATCAGCAGGTTGCGCGCTGAACAGTTTGCCCCCGAAGTCTTTGGGCAGCGCTATCTAGCTTTTGTGGAACGCTGCTATCAGGAATTTCAATCCCGTGATTTTACCGAGTCTGGGGCTTGAGAGTACCACAACCCGATAGCGGGACAATCTTCCTTCTGCCTTTGTATAAGTGCCTTCAGAAGACCTCTGCATCAGTGCTTTGTGCCTTCTTCCTTGTGCCGCCAGAAGCCCTCTTCCTTCTTCCTTCTGCCTTTTGAAGCCTTCTGAAGGCAGAAAATTGAGTATTGGCAACATAATTCAGAGAACAAAGCGTCTTGAGGCTTTATGATCAGGACTGTGTGTGGTGTGAAGTGAAGGAGTAAGATGACTGCCGACAGCCAACTAATCTCCGGCAAGGTAATTCGAGCGATCGCAAGACGCGGTTTTGGGTCTGTCCTGCAAGGAGATAGACGCATAAGTCGTTCTCTACAGAGCCTCGACGGAGAACTTTTCAAGCGGTTATTTGACATCCTGTTTTCCTTATCGGTTCTGATCCTGTTTGCTCCGGTTTACCTGCTTTTGGCTTTCTTAATCGCCTTAAGCTCGCCCGGTCCTATTTTTTACGTACAGGAACGAGTAGGCAAAAACCGTAAAAGGTTTTATTGCCTTAAATTCAGAACGATGGTGGAAAATGCGGACGATATATTGCTGGAAATCATGGAAAATTCTCCGCATTTGCGTCAAGAGTTTGAGGACAATTTCAAGCTGAAACAAGACCCTCGAATTACCTGGATTGGAAGATTTTTACGAATGACCAGTTTAGACGAGTTTCCCCAGTTTTGGAATGTTTTAAAAGGAGATATGAGCGTCGTCGGGCCCAGACCTTTAGTTGAAGAAGAACTGCCGAGATACGGCAATCACATCAACAAAATTCTCACCATAAGACCTGGAATTACAGGCTTGTGGCAAGTGTCCGGTCGCAACGACATTCCCTATCCCCGCCGAGTCCAAATCGACCTCTATTACGCAAATGACAAAAACCTTTGGATGGATATGTGGATTGTTTTCAAAACAATTGGAGTTGTGATTTTTCCCAAAAATAACGGCGCATACTAATTTTTGTCCGCAGTCAGCAATCGGTAGTTAGTTTTATTTGTTACTGACCACTGATGCTGACTACTGACAATCAGCGACAAACTCTTTGTCAAAACTAAACAGTTCCTGGATGCCGATCGAAGAATTGTCAGCTTAACTAAAGGGGCAAATACTTAAATAAACCTACCTCTTATTCATCTAGAAATATCAGTTATTCTAGATAGACTACTTTAGGTTTAGGTGTTAAACTTAACTCTATAACCTTTGGCTTAAGGGGGATAGCCTACTTATCTTGGGATAGCCCACTACCCAACAGCGTAGGAAGTAAACTTCAACTGGCTTTAGGTAACTAAAGTTAAGTTTGAGTAAGTTTTATAAAGCAGTTTGAGAATACGGCCGGCAGGGAGCAAAAGCCTCTGCCAAAAAATTTATTGTGAATTAACACAGCCTGTCAAAGGAAAATCAGATGACGCAACGTAAGCGAGCGCTAATAACAGGTATTACAGGTCAAGACGGCTCGTACTTGAGCGAATTACTGTTAGAGAAAGGATATGAAGTTCACGGCATTATCCGGCGCAGTTCTAGTTTCAATACCGATCGAATTGACCACATATATGTCGATCCTCACAGCGAGGGTGCGCGCCTGTTTCTACACTACGGCGACTTGACGGACGGCACCACTCTCCGCCGGATATTGGAAGAAGTTCAGCCGGTAGAAATTTATAACTTAGGCGCTCAATCTCACGTTCGAGTCAGTTTTGACTCTCCGGAATATACGGTTGACACAGTAGGGATGGGAGTATTGCGGCTGCTAGAAGCAATTCGGGACTATCAGCACCGCACGGGCATTGAAGTGCGGTTCTATCAAGCAGGTTCTTCGGAAATGTTTGGTTTGGTACAGGAAGTTCCGCAAAAGGAAACAACTCCTTTTTATCCCAGAAGTCCTTATGCCTGCGCCAAAGTTTACGGTCACTGGCAAACAATAAATTATCGCGAATCTTACGGGCTTTTTGCCTGCAACGGCATCTTGTTCAATCACGAATCTCCCCGCCGTGGCGAAACTTTTGTAACTCGCAAAATTACTCGCGCCGTTGCCAGAATAGTCGCCGGCAAGCAGAAAAAGATTTACTTGGGCAATCTCGATTCTAAGCGGGATTGGGGCTATGCTAAAGACTACGTGCGGGCCATGTGGCTGATGCTGCAACAAGACAAGCCTGACGATTATGTCATTGCTACCAACGAGACTCATTCCATTAAGGAATTTCTCGATTTGGCTTTTACTTACGTCAATTTAGATTGGCAAAAATATGTGGAGTTTGACGAACGCTACTTGCGGCCGGCAGAAGTCGAACTGTTGATTGGCGATTCGACTAAGGCGCGCCAGCAATTAAATTGGGAACCTTCTGTAACTTTTCAGGAGTTAGTGCATTTAATGGTAGATGCTGACATGAAAGCTTTAGAGGAGCAAGGTCGAGGTTCGGGCAACGGATTTGATTAAGTCGCTAAACCAAGCCGTCAGTGCCAACAATTTGTCGGGGTAGGGCCCCCGTGTCTACCCCTTTGGCGAAAGGCGCGCACCGGGGGATAGCCCCTGCACACACTTCAGAACTGATGAGAGGGTTGTTACAGCTATTAACAGGATCGGCATTCAAAGAACCCGCTTAATTGCTCGCCAAATTTTCGGTTGTGCGGGCTAACAAAAACATTAAAATAATAGTTGAGGACTCGCGGCTCATAAATCTAACTTTCGGGTGTGCACGCAGCAAATTGTCCCTATCTGCCGCAGCTACAACAAATTTATGGGCAACCTCATCCTGTAGCTGAAAGCTTTTTTTGCTAAAGCAACAATTTTAGAATTGAAATTGTCGATCGACCTTTATTCAAAATCCCGAGGCTAAAATTATGACAAGCTTGGATTTAAGCAGCAAACGCATTCTAGTCACGGGCGGCGCCGGTTTCTTGGGCCGTCAGGTCATCGACCAGCTAGTGAAAGCAGGGGCCGATGCTGATAAAATTTCGGTGACTAGATCGATCGACTGCGACCTCCGCGTCATGGAAAACTGCAAGCGCGCCGCCGACAAACAAGATATCATCATACACCTCGCCGCCCACGTCGGCGGCATCGGTTTAAACCAACTCAAACCCGCTGAATTATTTTACGACAATTTGATGATGGGCGCGCAACTAATCCACGCCGCCTACGAAGCAGGAGTCGAAAAATTTGTCTGCGTCGGCACGATTTGCGCCTATCCCAACTTGACCCCAGTTCCTTTCAAAGAAGATGACCTGTGGAACGGCTATCCAGAGGTAACTAATGCACCTTACGGAATTGCCAAAAAAGCCTTATTAGTGCAACTGCAATCCTACCGCCAGCAGTACGGATTCAACGGTGTCTATTTGCTACCAGTGAATTTATACGGCCCGGAAGATAATTTTGACCCGAAAAGTTCCCACGTCATCCCCGCATTAATTCGCAAAGTCCACGAAGCCCAAGAAAGGGGAGACAAAACACTGCCAGTTTGGGGCGATGGCAGCCCTAGCCGCGAGTTTTTGTATTCCACAGATGCCGCGCGGGGAATTGTGATGGCAACGCAAGATTACAGTGAATCTGACCCGGTTAATTTGGGAACGAATAGCGAAGTTAAAATTCGCGATTTAGTGGAAACGATTTGCGAATTGATGGGATTTGAGGGAGAAATTGTTTGGGAAACAGACAAACCGAACGGTCAGCCGCGCCGCTGTTTGGATACGCAAAGGGCTAAGGAAAAGTTTGGTTTTGTTGCGGAGGTGAAGTTTAAGGATGGGTTGAAAAATACGATTGATTGGTATCGAAAACACGCCGCGTAAGTGTGAACAACCCGGTTTCTTGAAGAAACCGGGTTTTTTTAGGAATAATACTAAGTGCGGGTTAGAAACCTCATTTATAATAGTCTGCCCTTGCCACCTATCCTACACAAACCAGTCCGCCTTCTGGCACTAATAACGGCAGTCGCATTCCGCTGTATTACGCAGAAATTAAAATCATCAAAAAAACCAATAATTACCATGTTATCCCCCGCACCAAACCTCGTCGAACAAATCAATGATTGGGAATTTATCGAGTTGTGGGTAGATCCGATTGTTTTCCCGCCTCGAATTCTGATGTTAGTGGGTGGCAAAAATAGTAAGTGTTGTATTTACGAGCCATCGGCGAATTATAAACCGCTGTTTTTAAGTTCAAGTTACGATGAGGCTCACTCGTGGCTCGTGGAAGATGAATATGAGCGAGTTGATGGTAGGCTTTTAGCCTCGGAAATAGTTTGAGTCAATAAAATGAGGGCGATCGCACCTCGGTTTAGGAAGGGCGATCGCTTTTGATTTTCTTACTTATTCCTCACAAACCCCTAGTCATCTCTGAGACAGCGTGAGACAAAAACTCTTAATTGACACGACACCGCCATGAATACGGGCTTTGCCAATTAGTTGTTTCAGCAAATGCTCTACTATTATTGTATTGACTTTTACAAGCCCGAGTCATATCGACTGAAGATTCCCACAAAGTCGGCCATTGAAATGGAGTGGCGTAGACACGGCAACGCCATGAGTAAGCGTTTGGGTTATTGCCCACTAATACAGCGCCGAAATAGGCTACAAGAGTTTGTTGTTGGCAGGCTCTTGCCATATTAATACCCCCAAGCACTCCTGCTTGTGCATTGCTTGGTAAAGACACAGAAAAAATACTTGATGCGAGAACAGCAGCAGTCAGATTTGGTAATTTTTTAATCATGGCTTGACAGATGCAACTTGGTCGCAAGTTGTTGAAACTACTTGATTTGTATTGGTATAAACCAAAGCTTGTGCATAGGAAGAATCACTTTCCTGTTTCGAGGTTGCTACACAGCAGATAACAGCTTGAACTAACTCTTCTGGATTTTGAGATTTGTACAAACTAGCATTGACTGTGTATTTGTTGTTAGTGCTAAAAACTTGTTCTTCTAATTGTGCATTTTCTTCTCCTGCAATACTTCCGTATCCTTCATAAGAGGCTTGTTGTACTCGCAAGCAACTTGCTGTGTATATTTTGGGTTCAACCTGCTTTGCCTTTTGGATTTGCCACAAATATATGGGCAGAGCAATTGCTGATAAAATCCCAATTATTGCAATAACAACAAGCAGTTCAATCAAGGTAAATCCCTCACTGAACTTATTGCACAGTTCAGGCTTTTTAGTATTAACCATTTTTTCAAAATTATGGTTTGTATTGAAATTGCTAGGGGTTTGATTATGTATTATGCGTTATTTTTTAGTTTTGTGAAATCATAAAATATCAGTATTTATTAATTTTTTGAGTTAAAACAACGTCATAAAATGTCAGAATTGGTCAGCTCTGTCATAAAATGTCAGAAAATATATGCTAAAATAACCCAAACCGTCACAACTACCCGACCAATGGACGTTCAAGAAGTCTTGAGATTTGCCGACGAAATGGTTTTCGCCAAAATGGGAGAACACTTGGACGATTTGCAAAAAGCCATCCTGCTGGGTGTATGGGAAGGTCAAAAATACTCTCAAATCGCAGAAACATCATATTGTAGCGAAGGTCACGTCAGAAATATCGCCTCAAAATTATGGAAGCGTTTATCAAATGTATTAGATGAAGAAGTAACTCAATCGAATTTACGCTCAACACTTGAGAGGCGACAAGTATTTATTGTTTCACAAAATTTTGGTAATGATTTTGTATTTTGTAACGTCAATGTCAGTACAGATAGCCAATCTCCCGAAGTTCCAAAAGATCGATCGCCCTCAACCCCCACCTCAGACACCTCCCAACCCCCAACCAGACTAGACTTAGCAGACGCACCTCATATTTCATTATTGTGCGATCGCACATCCGAACTCGCCACCCTAGAAACATCGATCGTCCAAGAAAAGTGCAACCTCGCAGCCATATCAGGACTCAGCGGCATCGGCAAAACCTCACTTTCCCTCCATCTCATCCAAAAAATTCAGCATAACTTTGAATACGTCATCTGGCGAAGTCTCCGCCACTCCCCACCGTTAGAAACTACCCTAAAAAATCTCCTAGAATTTCTCTTAAATAAACCCGAAATCGAACTCCCTACCAGCATTTCCGATCGACTTTCCCTGTTAATGGAATATCTGCGAAAAAACCGCTGTCTCATTATCCTAGACGACGTGCAAACCATTCTCAGCAGCGGACAATTAGCAGGAAATTACCGCCCCGAATGCGAAAATTACAGCATCCTCTTCAGACAAATCGGAGAAACAACCCACAACAGTTGCTTAATTCTCAACAGTTGGGAACCACCCAGAGAAATTACCGCGTTAAAAGGAGAAAAATCACCAGTTCGTACCTTGCAACTCAAAGGCATAGGTGCAGCAGCAGCAGAAATTTTCCGACAAAAAAGTTTACTCAATCCCGAAACATGGGAAAACCTAATTAACGCCTACCGAGGCAATCCATTGTGGTTAAAAATAGTCGCCACCACCATTCAAGAAATATTCCGAGGTAGGGTTGCAGAATTTTTAAAATATGATATGTTATTCTTAGGGGTCGAATTGGCAGCAACATTGCACCCGCAGATAAATCGTTTGTCAGAATTAGAGAAAAACCTCATCTGCCGCCTCAGCCGCGAAGCAAATTCAGTTTCAATAGAGCAATTGCTACAAGATGCCGATTTATCGCCCTCCGACTTATTCAACGGGCTGCAATCTTTGGGGAGGCGATCGCTTGTTGAAATAGAAGAACAGGAGAATGAAAGTTTATTCAATCTTTGTCCTGTGGTGAGACAATATGTGCTCTCAAATCCAGTTTGTTGATACTTTCCGACAGTCCGACAGTCCGACAGTCCGACAGTCCGGCAGGGGTTGAAACCCCTGCCTCAAAGCTAAAGTCGGTTAAAACCGACTAGAGAATGTGATGGAAATGCAATTAATTGTAGTCCTCTTTGAGAGGACTTTCGCTATGAGACAGGGGTTTTCAACCCCTGTCGGACTCCAAGTCAGACGAGAGATTCGATCGCAAATATGAATACTGCTGAACCTTCATTAACTAAAACCGAATGTTGATACTTTTCGACAGTCCGACAGTCCGGCAGGGGTTGAAACCCCTGCCTCAAAGCTAAAGTCGGTTAAAACCGACTAGAGAATGTG